>NZ_LOVS01000104.1:0-3762 GCF_001523835.1 Burkholderia sp. ABCPW 14
GCAAGACGTCCGGTGGCCGTCGAACGCAACCGCGCGGCCATCAATGCGGACATTCTCGTCGCCCTCCGCGATCACGCAATGATCGTGGCCGTTCATCGGACAGGTGCAGCGATCGCCGACACAGGCCACCGCCCGCCCCATTACGGTCGAGCCCTCGCGGCCGGTTTCGACACGACCGCCGTGCGAAGTCGAGTCGCCAATGCGAATCACGCCGCGCATACAGGCCTCTTATCGGAAAGGACTCACGTCCGGTTGCTTGTGCGTCGGCGGGCTCACCATCACGATCGTCGCCGTGCCGTTCGGTCGCCGATTGATCGTGGCGCTGGCTCCGCCTTCGTTGTAGCTTGCGATCAGGCCGAGTCCGATTTGCACCAACGGCGAACTGATGCCGGTGTTACCGATCCGGTGGCCGATATCGTAGCCTTCCTTCACGTCATCGAGGCTGGGCGAGGACGGATCGCTTTGCGCGAGCGCCTGATTGATCGGCGCTACCCACGCACGGTCGCCCGTCGTGTCGTAGAAGATACGTTTCGGCGTTTCGCCGGCCGGCAGCGTGCCGATTGCCTGTTGCCACCCCGTCTTGAGCGCTTCCGCCTGCTGCGCAGTCTTGAGTGGCTTTCCGTGCGAATCGGTGAGCTTCACGTCGACGGGCCGATGCAGATAGCCGAGCAGCGGCGCGTTGTCGAATTGTTTCACCTGCCACGTCGTCCAGCGCACCGGGATATACGGCGTCGGTTTGAACTCGCCCGGCCCTTTGTTGCTGATCGTCTTCCAGAATTCGGGAAGTTTGGTTTGCCACCATGCGGATGTTACAAAGCCGGCCGACATGGGAGTATCCACTCCGGCGCGCTTTTCTTCCGCCTCGTAATGCGCTGTGAAGCTATCCGGCCCGCGATCCTGGTTGACCTGCCAGAAAAAATTCCACAGCCTCGTGACATCGTAGTCGGTGGTGTTTTTGTTTACATTCTCCGTTTGCTCAACGGCATACGGACGAATCAGACGGTCAACGCGGTCAGAGCGAGACACTAGCATCGCGACCATGCTATCCGGCATTGACGGGATGTTCGACTGCTCGAATGTATCGATGTAGCCGGGCGTTTCGTTGAGCCAGCGTTTCATCGATCCATCGAGCGTGTAGATGACAGCCTCCGGCACATCCGGATGCGAGTCGAAGAACGCAAACAGCTTTTCGACGATGCTGGTTCCGTCGTCCGTATTCGCATCCTCTTGCCATAACAACAGTGTTACCCCCAAGCTCGCCTCTTGCCGAATTCCGTCGAGTGCGGCTCCAGGACGACCGAAACGGCGATCTTTCGGCGGCTCCCAAATGAACACGGGGACTGGCCAATACTCGACGGAATTGCGCGCTCCAAATTTGAAGCTGATCCGAGTCGACAAGCCGAGATCCGTCATCCGCTCGTCCTTGTTTGCCGGATAGTCAGCGGGATTTTGCGACATGTACGTCGAATGATTGTCTGCCTTGGCTTCGATGGCCTTCCAGATCTCTTCATTTGTTTCATTGCCCGTGACGAGTCCGAGACCACGAACTTCCAACACGTAATTCGTACCCGTCCGGGCGAGCAACGCCGGCGCGCCGTTGTTGCCGTGCATCGTCGCTGCGGGCGTATCCAATACAGCAGATGCTGAACTCATAGTTGTCGGCGTCGGCTCATGTGAAGCTCGATGCAGCCAGACGTAGCTCGCCGCGAATGCCGCTGCGACGACACCTAGCGCAACCAATACCCCGTTCCGAATGCTACTCGCCATGCCCGGCATCTCCTGTCCCGTTGCTTGCCAATGGTGATAATGCTGTGTCATCACGAGGAATGTCCAACCTAGCGCGATCAATACGAACACAGCCGCGAACGGCCAGATACGAGGTTTCATAGCGCCTCTTCAATAATCTCATGTTTTGCTCTCAGCCTTCAGTTCGCTGGTCACGAGCGGCGGCATGGTGAGGGGTACATATTTCTCGTCGGGAAATTGGCCACTCTTGTAGTAATCGACGCATGCTTTCACGAACTCGCGCGTATGCTCATCCAAGCGCCCAAAATTCCTGCATTTCTGGATATTTCGATACACATCCGGCGTCATCTTCCAATCCGCCATCAAAAGCAACAACTGCCGCCAGTCCGGATCATCCAACGTCACCGCCTGGCCGATCGCGACATCCATCGCCGTGACCCAGCGATGGTTCTCGGAGCTGAGCAGAACCCCCGAATGATAGTTGTTCGCTTCCAATTGATCGGCATCCGTGCCCATCCGCTTGCGAACTTCGTCCGGCGTTTCCTCGCGTTGGATCACGTACGTCTGATACCGTCCGCCCGTGGCGGCCGCCGAGAGAATCGAGCCGAGCGACTGACTCGGCACGATGCGCCAGTTATGCGACTGCTCGTCGATCGGACGGCCTCGATTGAACGTCTGCCTGTGCGGCTCGATGCTGGCGCCCGGGTCATCCGTCGTGGCGACGTCTTTCCATTGGAACTTCGCGTACTGGTTGCCGAGCGCGACGTTTTTCGTCACGTCATCCGGGCGCATCAGCCCGGCGACATCGGCGTGCCCGGGGCGCTGCCCGCCTTTCTTGACCTCGCCACCGTACAGGTCAGGCTCGTACGGCGGGTTTAGTTGCTCGCCGTTGATGAAGCGAATGTCGTTGCGCTTGAACGACGCCTGTAGCGCCATGTTCTTGCTGGACTCGACCACTGAGCCCAACATCGTGCCGTCCGTGTCGGGTCCCGGGGTCAATCGCTGAACCTGGTCCCGGACCGGTACGCGCGCGGGGGGCGTACCGACAGCGACCTTCGACCGCTTCCCCCTGCCGTCCTGGTCGCGTTCCAGTCGCGTCCACATGCGCTGGAAAAAGCGTTTCGGCGCGAGCGTCGTCATTGCCGGCATCGTTTTGCCCTGCTTGGCTGCCGCGCCATCGGCCGGAACGTCGTCGGGCACGCCGAACGTCCCGATCCCGCGTACCTTATCGAGGCCGACCACGGTGTCTTCGGGGCAGAAGTAAAGATAGACCTTGCCCCGGTTATCGCGTTCGTCGAACGTGATCCAGTTCTTGCCACGCTTGTCCAGGCGCTTTCCCTGCGTCTGGCTCCAGTTCCGTCCAGCTCGTCCGCCCGAGCAAACCGAATCGATCATCAGGTCAGCCAAGTCCGGAAGCGTATGCGGCTCGCTCGTCACCGCGTTGACGATGTCGACCAGCGTCTTGAGTTTCGCGTGCCCGGTTTGCTGGCTGCCGTCCTTCGTGAACTGCAGGCTGTACGGCGTGTCGACCATGACGATGCAGTCGACGCAGCGTTGCCCTTGCTGCTTGAGCATCGCCTGCGCGAGCAGCGTGATGATCGTGCCTTGGCTGTGCCCCATCACCGTGATCGTTTCGTGCTTCGGATCGATTCCGTGCTCCAGCGCGAGAGCGGAGGGCTGGATGGCGCGCATTGTCTTGATGAGGTTCGCCAGGCGAGCCGCGGCAAGCACGAAGTAACGGCGGTCAGGCGAGTTGCCGGCAAATATCGTGTTGCCGGCAAGCGCATTTTGCATCACCACGCGCTCGAGCTTGTCCGGTTCGAAGCCGCGGCTGTACATCTGAGGGATGTTGTTGGTCGCGTTGGCGAAGAACCCGCCCCCCTTGCCGAAATGGGCATCGAGCCGGTTCGCGTGGATGTCCTGATACTGGCCGCGCGTCAGCAGATTGCCGTCGCTGTCCGCCACGCGGCTCTTGACCTCGCCCGGCCTGTTCACCTTCGCGATCTCGTTGTCCGC
>NZ_LOVS01000105.1:0-11698 GCF_001523835.1 Burkholderia sp. ABCPW 14
CCATCCACACCTCGTCAGGATTTGCAGGATTCACGCGTCAATATGCCTGCTTCCTGCAAATCCAACAACACCGTTTCGGCATCACAGCCTTTCCGTATAAGCCGCCCAGGATTGTTCAGGTTCGACTGTGTAGTTCTCCTTTCGGGAGCGATAGACGGGTTCGACAACGTATATCAGTCACCGCGATATACATCAAAGGCCTTCACATGAGTTGATAGGGCGCAAAATCCGGTCGAGCATGTCGGCGTATTCGAACAGTTCGATTTAAGCCGGCGCGCCACTCACGATGCCGTCCGGGTTGATTTACGCTTCGCACCGGTGCAGCACGTGGTCGTAAGCTAGGAACAGGGTAGCCGACATGAAGAGATAGTGAACGTTCACTGCTCACGCGGAATTACATGATGAATCAGACAAAGCGCAGGCTCAAGCAGAAGCAGAAGCGGCCGGCTGCCGGATTGGCTAGGATGATTCCGGCTACAGAACGGATGGGCCTCCACGACGATGAGGTGCGGGGCGCATCGAAAGCCAATGTTCCGGGGGATTTTCCACGCGAACCGCTCAAGACGCTGCTGAGTGGCACACACCCAAAGCTGGGCCTGCGGAAAATCGACGGCAAAATCTATGCAGGACTAACCGAGGACGAACTGGCTGAACGTTACGAGGGTTGTGAGGACCTTGCACAGCAACTTGCCGCTTACTGCCTGCGCAAGGCTCGCGAGAACCCAGATTGGACGCGAGAGTTCAATCTGGAGCGGACGGAGAAGGGCGTCGCGAAGAAGTGCCGCGACGAGTGGGACCTGTCCGCTGCTGAGCAGGCCTGGGTGGTCAAACGGATGCGGGCGATTCTCGGCTCGTAAGTTTCAGTGCTGAAACGTCACTTTTTTCGCCCTATGCTAGGCGTAACTTGGCGTAACGCAGCAAAATCTGATGGCTCGGTTTTCGACTCAACAGAGGCGATGATGCTCCGCGACGAGCAAGCAGAGGTCTTGCGGCAGCTGCTGGAACTCGACCAGATTGCGGATGACCGGCTTTCGGTGCTCGCCCCTGTTCAATTCCTCTGTTCCTTCCTGATGGCTTCCGGGCGGCTGAGTTATGCAGCTAAAAAAGTTTCCGCGCGGAAACTTCGTGTCGGTCGGAGCAGTTGTGGGGCGCCCCGCGATGCGGCATCTTTCTTTCGATACCCCCTCTACTTCGGAGGCACGGCGTAGTGAGGGCAGCATCGATGCGATGCGGCAAGTTGTGCTACGGTTGTGGCGCATCATGCGGTTTCCGCGCGGAAACTTTTTTACCTTGCCGGGCTGACCTTACCCCATCGAGTACACCATTCGTAGGTAGGTGGGCTCGCCGGTTTTCGGTTGGCGTCCACGAACCACATAAGCGCCCGGCAGGGGCTTAACTCTGGCAACCCGCATACAGATGCAGTCCATTGTGCCTCGAATCCACCGGAGACGCGTAAAACCTAGACCTTATGCCAAAGTGGCACCTTTCCGCGTCTAGTTCTCGTTGATGAAGACGGTGAGGAACGCGCCTTTTCCCCCACGCCGAACGTTGTTCGTGGCATTGCCTAGGGAAATCACGTGCTTACGCGCAAAACGGTGGCGTTTTCGCATGGCATCGGCGGCAGCATAATCGTTTGGTGGCGGTTTCGCATAAGAGCGAGGTCGGGGACTCGCAGGTTGCCGTAGCGAAGCGAAGTCAGTGGACGACGAACGTTACCGGGTATGCAGCGTCGCAAGCTTGCACGTGTCCTGGCGCGGACACCACGTCGACGCGAAGCATCGCCAGAAGTCCAGCCTGCGCGCTCAAGAATCCGCTGACGGGACATGTCACTGGTCCATCAGTCGGGGCCGTGGAAGGCGTCGCCATCGCACTCGACGGCAAGTCGAGCGTCGTTGGCCCCTTTCACGACCAGGTCCAGACGATAGCGCCGCTCTTCACCTGCGATATGACGCGATAACCCGCGCTGGACCAGCATGCCGAAGAACTCGTGCTCGAAACCCGACTCGCAGAGTTTGATGAGTCCTGCCTGGTCCACTTCATTCTCAACTGCGCAGGCCTGCTGAAGTGCTCCAGCAGCGTCATCCGGATGTCCTTCTCGGAGAGAGCTGCTCGGCCGTTACCGACCTGACCAGATACATGCGGTCACGCCCACGACTCGCCGCGATGTTGAAACGCTGGTCACGGGCGTTCCCTGAAAGCGCGTAGCAGCGCTCGGGGTCGGCCACCATCGACAGGAACAGGATGTCGCGCTCACGGTTGGGTGGGCGTTTCTCAACAGGGAGCCTCCTGGCTCTTCTCGCGCCAGATTCCACAATAAAGAGTCATATTTGACCTCTTAAGTGAATTGTTGACCCATATTTGACCGTTTTCAGCAGCGCACTGACGCTCATCTGAGAAGTGTTGTATAGTGGTCAAATATGACGTATTAAAGCTTTAAGGGTTCAGGTATGACCGATAAACCAAAGGCAGCGGCGACACCCAAACCTTCCGGCCGCTTCGCCGAAAATCCGATGCCCTTGCCGGTCGAGCGTGCGCTGATTGCTGCCGGAGATGACCTTGCGCTGGCCCGCCGACGCCGGGGGCTTTCTACGTCATCCATGGCGGAGCGGGCGGGCATCTCAAAAAAGACGCTCTACCGGCTGGAACAGGGCGACCCCGGAGTGTCGTGGGGCGCTGTGATTCGGGTCCTGAACATCCTGAATCTCCTCCCCGAGCTCAACAAGGCCCTGAACACCACCAATGATGCGCTCGGCCTGGCGCTCATGAACAAGGCGGTGCCCAAACGCATCCGGGTACGCAAAGCCAACCCGGACAGTGGAGCCCTGTAATGGCGACGACAAAAAAAGCCAAAACCAGCACAACGCGGACGCTGCTCGTCTATCTGGGCGACACGGGACTGGAAGTGGGCGAACTGCAATTTTCCAGACAGGGGCAAAAAGAAGTCTCGGCATTCCGGTACTCCCCCGCCTGGCTCAGTAATCCAGATTGCTTCGCACTGTCTCCGGACCTCCCCCTGAGCACAGACTTTCAATACCGCACGGGAAGCAAGGAGACTTCTACCTTTGCGGGTGCCATTGCCGATACTGAGCCTGATGGCTGGGGACGCCGTGTCATTAACCGCGCCCATGCCAAACGGCGCAAGGCCGACAAAGATGCCGGCCGAGACGCCGGTTCCGCACAGCTGTCAGACCTGGACTATTTGCTGGGGGTGCTGGATTCCAGTCGCATTGGCGCACTGCGCTTCAGGGACAATGCCGACGGTCCCTTCCTCGATGTGCCCCATGACGACAACTTGCCTGAAGGAACTCACGAGGTCCCGCTGCAGACCTTGCTTCAGGCATCGAAAGCGGTCGAATCCGGCAAGGAAACGGCGATGGACCTCGCGTATCTGAAAGGGCGCGGCACCTCGCTCGGCGGTATGCGACCCAAAGCAACGGTCCTGAAGTCCGACGGCACCCTGACCATCGCCAAGTTTCCGAGCGTGAGTGATACGCGTGACGTGGCGCGCGGTGAGGTGCTGGCGCTGTTGCTCGCGAAAGAGGCGGGCCTGAATGCATCCGAGGCCGAAGTCGTCATGTCTGGCACCCAGGCCGTCGCGCTTATCGTGCGTTTTGACCGACCCCGGGCTGGTGGTCGCATCCCTTACCTGTCTGCGGCCTCGCTGCTGCAGCTGGATTCCAGGGAAGATGGTGCTTACACGCAGATTGCGGAGGCCATTGACCGGTTCTCCCCGAGACCCCTCGAAGACAAGCGGGAGCTTTGGGCGCGCATCTGCTTCAGCATGCTCATCACCAACGTAGATGACCACATGCACAACCACGGCTTCCTGCACAGCGGCGGGGGGCAGTGGCGGCTCGCCCCGCTGTTTGACGTGAACCCGTTCCCCGACAAGGAACCCATCCTGAAAACCGCCGTGACCGAAGCAACCGGTGAAACCGGAGATATCCAGGAGGCGCTGGATGCGGCGGCATACTTTGGCGTGTCCGATGACGACGCTCATGCAATCCTGACCCGGATGATGGCTGCCCTGAACGATTGGAAACGACTCGCCCGGTCCCCGGCCGTGGGGATGGGTGATGATGAAATCGACAAGGTCGCGCCTGCTTTTGAGAACGACAACTGGGATACGGTAGCGTCCTTTCTGGAACAATGAACCGGCCAATCGGACCGCCTGCACATCCCAAGTAGCGCGCGAACACGGCTACCACGGCGGTTTCGCCAGAGCGATTCGGGTCGTGGTGTTCTCTTCAGGACCAACGAATCTACGTTTCGAACCTCGCGGGGACCGTTCGTGAGAGCGCAGTGACGAGCTGGCGTTGAAAGGCGAGAACGGGTAGCAGGCCGGAAGCCTATGTCTATCAAGTCATCTCTTTGCAATCAGACATGTCGTGCCGCCAGAGCAGACAGCACGTAAAACCCGGAACCCAGCGGCTGCTGGCGTTCCGTCACATCCATATTTGCAATCCTGCAAGCTTTCCCTCCAATCGGAGGCTGGTGGCTGCATGCGACTTTTCGCAGGAGCCCGTCAGACGGGCGGGGAATATCCTGGATTATCCGTCGCGTGCGCCAGGCGCGACGTCTGGTCAGGCGTCGTCGGCGCAGTATTCGATTGGCGGGGTAAAGCATAGAAAATGTTGTTTCTGAACGGCGATTCTGCGAAACGCCAATACCATTTCCGATGGGAACTTTGGTTTTCGAGTCCGGCATTTTGAGGTTGCCGACGCCGGCGTGGCAAATTCTCGGTTTATGGCTGTGCTTGTCTTAGCTTATTCTTCGTGACCGGCGTAACCCGTTGATTCGAAAGGATGCAAATTCTCGCGTTTTGGTTGCTCCTACAGCGAGCCGACTGGAGAACGCCATCTTAAAAAAGAATTGCATGAAAACGGCTGATTCGTGCAAATCTATTTATACAAAAGCCCCCCGTCGTCGCAGGCCGGCGACGGCCTGGTGGATGAGATGAACCTGTTTGCGCTGGCGCGTCCAGTTGTTGTAGCCGCGAAAGTCTAGGCCACGTTAAACTCTAGGGGCGTGGACATCGAGGCCACTATGAACCGAAAACAACGAAGGCAGCGCCTTGTGCAGTTGCGCGAGGCACAGCGCAAACGTCGTGCCGCGAGGTGGTCACGTGTTACCCTCGTCATGCTCGATGGCACTGAGCGCCACATCGGCCGCGCATCGAGGCTAGCTACCTCAAGCTGATAACTTCGGTAACCGTGGCAACTCGTGGTGTCTCGCCAATGGAGGCGGGACATCATAGGAAGGTACATAACCTCTAAAAATTTAGGTATACAAAGCAGCAAGGCACGCAACTACAGGACCTGGTTAGGTAATCTGGCCTGTAAGAGCTAGATTACCTAGGTTTTCTAGAGCGGTGACAAAGCAAGCCACGCAAGTACAGGAGCCGCTTCGGTAACGTGTTTTCGGTGCTGTGTCGGCGTGTTCATCGAGAAAGTTGTTGCAACTTTTCGCGTAGCTCGAGCTCTGTGAGCAGCCTACTCAAACCAGTACCGTCTTCGCACAAGACCAGTTTCTCTTGTTCGGATTCCGGCCAGCCGTCATCGACATCATCAATGGCAACCCACTTCGTCAGCGCATGCCACTCAACGTATTCACGAATAACGGAGTATCGGCTTCGGCACTGCGTCCGGTCTGTGCGACTGATTGCAATGGGTTGCGTGACACCAGCCACTGCGTGAGCGAGCGTCGATGGCATAAGCGAAAGAACTCGGTAAAGCGGCAACTGGGAGGTCCAGCTCGTTCTAAGAACGAGCTCTGCGTTGTACTCGCCGACGATTTGCACCAACGGTTCAGCCCATTGGAACAGGGTGTGGCGGCCATCCCGCATTCGTACGGTCCCGTCGTTTAAGAGCAGCGCTCCGAATGGGTGCAACACCCCATCAATATTCAGGAAAATAGTCGGTCTCTTTTCATCGAAGATTCCCATGTCTGGCTCCGAGGTAACAATATCGTGAGGCGGTTATAGGCGTCACACGGTTTCCGCGCGGAAACTGATGCGCGCTATGCCGGGAGACGCTGGTGACGTCGCAAAGTGCTCCCCTTGACTCTCACGTCAGCAGGTGTCGACGGAGTCATTTGCCGGCGACAAAATCTAGATTCGAGAGGGGCGGAATCGCCATCTACAGTTGCTATGCTATTTATTCCGTTGAATGTTAGTAAAACGAAGTGTACTGTGTCTGAATATAATTATGTACGTCGCGGCTCAGAACGTTCAATAACTCTAGGAGTGGAAAGTGACGCTCGACTCGTGGAATCGTTACAAATCTGAAGTCCATCAGCCGCCGCTCACGCCGCAGGAGCGTTCGTATCACATGGCCATGGATACATTGAAAATTAGGTCGGCGAGCGGCTTCGAGCAGTACAGGAGACATTGGACGCCACAACATACTCATGCTGGTCGCGGTAAGGCCAGAAAGTCCAAAGTGTAAGCATGAGTGGCGGTGTGATGGTGCCCGTCTAGGATATTTACGGTTATGCCAAAATGGATTGAGAAAACGCGGCGCGATGCGCTTGGGGCACGCCGCCAAATGATTCGACGCGGCGAGGTTCTAAGTGCGGATGAGTTTTGCCGACGACGAGGCGTGAGCGTGAGGCAACTGGCTCGGCTGACAAAGCATGGGAGCGTGTTTGCAATCGAAATCGACGGAACTAGCTACTATCCCGCTCTATTGGTCGACCCGCAGCACGACCGTCGGCGCCTTGCAGCGTTGTGTCGCGTCCTGTATCCGGCGCCGCCTCTGTACCGTCTGGATTTCCTGGCGTCGCGTTGGTCCTCGCTCGGGGATAGCACGCCATTAGAGGCCCTGCGCACGAGACAAGGTCGCCGGCTCTTGCGGGAGTTCGCGATGGGTTGGGCGGAGGAATTTTCCCGAACGTTAGTCAGGATTTACCTCGGTGCTTTTCGTGGTGAGGAGGAGGCGCTTCCGCTGGTATGTACTGCGGTTGCCGACATTGACCCCCGGGTGAAATGGCTTGAGCGCGCCGCGTGTGCCGTACAAGACGGCGCAAATACCCAACCTGGCGGTCCGTACCCACAGGCAAAAGCAGCGACGGTGTTTGTTTCGAGACGCACGACGGGCGACGCGCCCGAAGTCCTGGAGACAAGGCTCGATGTGGTTATCGAGAAGGGCGTCGCGCATTGCCGCACTACAACGAACGACTGTCCTCGCTATAACCTGTGCCCGGTCACGGTGGGCCGGTCGGACGACGTGGTTGCGATAGTTCGCAGGATTCTCGCGTCGGCGAAGTGAGCACCGCGAGTGCCTGCACGAGAATTTGGCCGCGTTAAACACAATTTTGAAATTTGCGCGGCCAATCGCATGAAATCAACGAGTTGGCCGGCCACAGGAAGCGTGGTGCATATGCCGGTCAGTCAAAGTTGGCACCACCCGTGTAGCCGCACGTTTTGGTCTAGCGCATTTGGTGAGAATCCTTCTACATACGGCGAGCCATCCCGGAAACCAAACCGTAAAGAGCGCCGGAAGGTGCGACGCTCTTCGCGCATCCTACTCTTTGAGCGCTTCTGCGAGGAATGCGGGAAGAGGCTTCACCATGTCGAGGTCTGCCTGCAGCTTTGGCAGGTACTCAAACATGTGGCGCGACCCGATGGCCATAAGAAGCTGCTCACCGATTTCAGGGTCCTCGTCCGCTGCAACCTTCAACGCTTCGAAGTATTGCTCTGTGACCGTGTTGCTGACCTGCATCACGGTCCGAAAGTCGCCATTCTCGAATGCGGTCTTCAGCACGTTCATATATCTTTCGAACGCCCCTTGGTCCAGGATTTCCCTGGTGTCACTGCTGATTTCGGTTTTCGACATTTTTTTCCTTCAGTTGCTGTCGTTGGGGCTGCACCGGCAAACTGCTTGCCGGCACCAGCGCAAAGAGACGTCAACACGAATCGGTTATAGATGCTTGACCAGCTCCGGGTCGGCGGTCGGAAGGACACCCGCTGGGTTTATACCGAGTTCTGCCCATCGAGCCGTCGCGGCATCGATGAGCGACGGGTCAAAAGGCGGCTCCAGCATATCCACGGCTGCATGTGCCGAGTCAATCGCTGCTTTCAGCGCCTTCTCGGCCCTGACATCACCTCGAGAATCGGCACTCGCATTCGCTGCTGTCAAGACCTCAATCGCGAGCCTGAGGTAGGCAAACGCGCGTGCCTCCTGGCCGCCCATCATGTTGCCGTAGGCGTCCTGGCAAAGCGCTAGTGCGGTTCCGGTGGCCTTGCGGTTCAATGCACTCATGTTTCCTCGTAGCTTTCCGTTGCGTGTTAGGAGGCATCCGACATCGGAGCGTCCACCATTTCGGATTATCGGCACGCGCCGAGTAATCTTGAGTCATTCGGGTGTTTGTGACCTTTGCCGTCTACTGGACAACTGGGACGCGTGTACGCGCGCGATGCCGTTGCGTCACCGACGGCCTGGTTCGCCGAGGATGTACAGTTTCCGCGCGGAAAATTACGATGTTGCTTTACAAGACGGCGACTGCGCGGCTTGTGGAAACGGAGCGCGGAGGATGGTTTGCCATCGAAGGCTTCGGCGGTGTGATTGAGCTCGAGGATGGCAAGCATGCCGTGGACCAACTCACGCTCGGGCCAGAGGCGTGCGCATTGGCCCTTCTCGTCGATGTAGTGGCAGACGAGGGCCCGCATTCAGCTACGAGGCCAATGAAACCTGCTTCCCACGGTAGGCGCTCTAGACGGAGATGTGCATCTGCTGATGCCCGTCAACGTCCCCGAAGTGTTGTTGATGCCGGCGGCAAACATCGCACGTGGCGGTCGGTGACTTGTATTCGGCGCAAAGCAGCGGGAACTGTGACGCCGCAAGTGCTCGACAACGCGCCAACCGTCCTATGTTAGCGTCGTCGCGAACCCCCGGCTCATTCTGGGTACTGGAGGGCGCGGTCGGAATGGTTTCCGCGCGGAAACCAGGTGGGATGTCGGGCCGACGCCATGCTCGCGCACAGGCGCATGCATGGAAGTCGGTGCCGGGGGCGCTCGAGTGTGCGATGCATGCTTGTCGGAAATCCACGGTCGGATTTCTTTGGAAGGAGTGTGCAGCGGGGGCGGTGCGCGGCAAAAGAGTCTCCCCCAATACGGCACATGGTCGGGCACCTATTTTGGAGCTGCCACTGCGAGCGCCGGCCAACTATTTTCGTTTCCACGCTTTGCCAGAGCGACTCGAGCGACTCTTTCCTCAAAATTCCGACGACGAGCGCCTATTGCTTCAGGCAGGACGCTACTGTCCAATGTTCAAACATGAAGCCGCTCAGCTTCGCTGGCTACATCTGGCGGATTCACCCTGTTGCTCAAAATCCGTTGTGCCAAATGCAAATAGATGTTCATGAAACGTGGGGTTCCGTGAACATCTATTTGCATGGCAGCTATGGAATTTGTCTTCGCGCGTGAAACCTTGTTCCGCGCTCGGGCCTGGCGTTGGGGGCTGCACATAGCCGTCGACAGCAGGCGGGTGCGAAACGTTTCACGTTGTGTCATCAGAAATGACACAAGGCCGCGCTGCGACCACGGCACGCGCGCGGATTGCGCTGTTGCAGTCCGGGGCGGATATGCCGGAGCGCGGGCTGCCTTGTCCGTTACAAGGCGCAGGCACAGCGGAGTCAGTAGGCGCCGTACAGAGGTGAAAAATCCACGTCGTCAATCCGGTACTGGTCCATGCCCTCAGCGAGCTGCATCGGGTCAAACACCCGCCTGCCAGCGCGCTTCTTGCCGTAACGCCCGCCCATGCCTTCCGGCTGATGGCCGAGGATGCCGTCAATAGCGTAGTCTTTGAGGCCGCTCCAGCCAGCGCGCTCCTGGAAGAAGTGCCGAAATGAATGGAAGTTGTACCGGACGTCGTCGATGACATACCGGTCGAGGTACTCGTTGAACCAGGTCGAGAATTGTGCGGTCAGCACGTCGTACTTGTTCGGTTTGAGGTCTGGAAAAAGCCGGTCTTTACCAGCCGCGCGGACCGTCTCAACGTAGCGTCCGAAGCCGATTTTCATCAGCTCTGCGTGCACGGGAACGTGACGCCTCGATACCTCGTTCTTCACCCCCTGTTCGTCGGCCAGGTCAGTGATGCGCAGGAACAGGCGGCCATTCTGCGTCACGACGTCACGCACGGACAGTTGTCCGAGCTCTTCTTCGCGCTCGCCACCGAACAAGGCAAGCAGCGGCAACCAGAACGCGGCGTCGCGGCCGCCCTTGGCGGGTCGCTTCCCTGCGGTGAACACCTCGGTCTTCAGCAGCAGCCGAATATGTTCCGGCTCGAACGGCTGAATTTCCTCGCGGTCCTTGGGTGACACGCTGATTTTGACATCCGCGAAAGGATTCGCCTTCAACATCGTCCTGCCGCTCTTGATATTCGTCTCCAGCACCGGGCGCAGCAACGCAAAAATCGTCTTGATACGGCTTCTCGAGAGTCCGTCGTTCTTCTCGAGGTGGAAGGCGAAGTTGCGCAGGTCGTCGGGCGTCAGCTCGACCGGCGCCTTGTCGCCGGTAAACTTCCGCAGCCTTTTGATTTGCGAGCGGCATTCGTCGGCCGTTTTCGGCTCGGGGTGCCGCTCGTCGACCCAGAAATTGATGTAGTGGTCCCAGCTGTCACCCTCTCCGGGGGCAGCGACCCATTCCGGCTCGGGCACTTTTATGCCGTTCAGTCGCGCTAGTTGCTCCTTGATGACGGCGAGGTCGGCGTGCATCAACTCCAGGGTGAAAAAACGACGGAGTTCCGGCGTGACCTGCTCGAGGTCGAAGCCCTCGGTCTCAAGGACGGTCTCGGCGTTCTCCTCGGCATACTCGACGTCCTCCAGCGCACAGGCGTCGGTCAGTGCCTGGCGCTCCGCCTCGAACTGGGCTCGCTCGACCGCGAGGGATTCAGTGTCCTTGTTGTTCCGGCGGTGGGCTTCGGGCAGGATGAGCATCGCCGTTCGGTAGCGCTCCAGCAACTGCGGCACCATATGCCGCTCGAGCCGTTTCTGCCGCCCGTCAGACTCGCCTTCGAGGCAGGGCGCAGCCTCACTCTCGGCGCCCCCGTCCTGGGCGGCTTTCAGCTTTGCTTCCGTTTCGGCGAACAGGTCGTCGGTCTCGGCGGCCCGTTGGCGGGCGCGCCGTGCGGCCTCCTTGTAATCGGGCGTGCGCAGGGAGCCGGTGATGAACGGTTGGCCGAGCGCGTCCTGGAGGTGCAGGGGCACGGGGCGTCGGAACTGCCAGTTGCTGCTGTCCGGCCGCTTGTACATGTACGGTTGCATTTCGTCGCCCACGGGTTGACCTTTGAGGAATGGATTCGTACGGGAATTGGTACGGTCCATTGTTACGGTCGGCAGGCGAAAAACTTGAGCCCCAGCAGCCCCGAAAGCCTTATAAATCAAGGCGCCCGGAAAAGCGAAAGGCCGCTGTCCTTGCGGAACAGCGGCCTTTTTGCATTTGGTGGCGAATCAGGGACTCGAACCCCGGACCTGCGGATTATGATTCCGTCGCTCTAACCGACTGAGCTAATTCGCCAACAGGAAGCGGATTATGGAGATCGGTGCGGGAGGTGTCAAGCCCTTTTTGTCATTTTTGTCGCGAGCAAATGAATTGTCCGGGTCTGTAGCACGTAATCTGTCCGGTTTTTGGGTGCGGCATGAAGCCACCCGTAAGCCGGGCACGGTGGTTACAGGAAACCCGGAAGATGAGATTCGAAGC
>NZ_LOVS01000106.1:0-611 GCF_001523835.1 Burkholderia sp. ABCPW 14
TGAACGCCGCTGAGTGCGTCCTTCGGGTTCTCTTCGTCATTTCTTGGGTTCCTTTGCCTGCATTATCGCTGGCTCAGGCCCCAGCCGTTCCACTTATCCGGTTGTCCGAATTTGCGCGGCCACCTCTGCTGCAATCGGTCCGGCCTTCATTGCGCCTGGCAGTCCATGGCAAAACGGATTCGTCGAAAGCTTCAACGGCAAACTGCGAGACGAATTGCTAAACCGCGAATGGTTCCGCAGCCGCGCCGAGGCCAAGTTGCTCATCGAACGCTGGCGGCAGTTCTATAACGAGCGCCGGCCCCACAGCGCTCATCGCTACCAACCTCCGGCCACGGTCCGTCGAGCCTGGCTGGATTCCGATAATATCGACGCGAAACTCACTGCCTGATTGGCTACAAAATCCCGCCGCAGGTCAGCCGAGCGGAGCCGACGAGACGAGTTCAACGGGACAGCACTCCGCGCGCGGGGCTTGAAGCGGCGCTGTGGCCATGCGATGCGACGAGGCCTGCAGACAAGGCTGACGATGGCTGGAGCAGGAGTTGGGTGAGAAGGGAGGTGGGGCGTTGGGAAGACGCGGGTGCCTGTGCCTGGTCGAGGGGCCTGGGAGTTTG
>NZ_LOVS01000107.1:0-25941 GCF_001523835.1 Burkholderia sp. ABCPW 14
GGATGGAGCGGGTCGGTCGCGTCGATCCTGCTATGCCGTTCTTGCGTGCTGAGGGTGTGGTGGGTCTGGGGCGGGTGGCTCGTGTCGTGCGTGTCGTGCGTGTCGTGCGTGTCGTGCGTGTCGTGCGTGTCGTGCGTGTCGTGCGTGTCGTGCGTGTCGTGCGTGTCGTGCGTGTTGCGCGCGCCCGGGCTGCCGGCTATTGCGGCCGTTGCAGATCCGCAATCACCGCCGCGAGAAAGCGCGCCGCCTCGCCGCCCGTGACGACCCGATGATCGAACGTCAGGCTGAGCGGCAGGATGCGATGCACGGCGGGCGCGCCGCCCGCCGCGACGACCGCGTCGTGCACGCGCCCCGCGCCGAGGATCGCAACGGTCGGCGGCACGACGACAGGCGCCGCATACTTGCCGGCGATCATCCCGAAGTTCGACAGCGTGATCGTGTTGCCGCGCAACTCATCCGGCGGAATCTTTCGCGCACGGATGTCGGCGCGCATCCGGTCGAGCCCGTTGCGCAAGTCGGCGGCATCGCGATGCGCGACGTCGCGCAGCACCGGCACGAAGAGACCGTCCGGCAGATCGACCGCGATGCCGAGATCGATCTTCGCGACCACGTGGCGACGCCCCGCTTGTCCGTCGAACCACGCGTTGAGCCCCGGCTCCGCGCGGCAGCCGGCGACGAGCGCGCGAATCAGGCGCATCGTCACGTCGGCGCCCGCGGGCCATGCGTGGATGTCGGCATCGTCGATCACGGTCGCCGCCGCGACTTCGCTCTGCGCGCGCGCCATGTTCTGCGCCATCGCGCGCCGCACGCCGCGCAGCACTTCGGGCGGCCCGAGCTCGGCGAGCACCTTCGCGACGCGCTGCACGTCCGCCGCGGTGATCACGCCGTCGGCGCCCGACGGCGTCACCATCGCCAGATCGACGTCGAGCTTGCGCGCGAGCGCGCGCACAGCCGGAATCGCCTTGACCGCGCCGGCGCCGCGGCCGCCCGCGCCCGTGCCGAGCGCCGCGGGCGCTTCTTGCACGACGTGCTCGCCGACCGTCATGTGGCCGACGACGGTCCCCGCATCGGCCTCGTCGGCTTCGCCTTCGAATGCGACGAGCGGCGCGCCGAGATGAACGATGTCGCCCGGCCGCCCGAACAGCTTCGCGATGCGGCCGGATTGCGGCGACGGAATCTCGACGATCGCCTTCGCGGTCTCGACCGACAACAGCGGCTGATCGGTCTGAACCGTATCGCCGGCCTTGACGTGCCACTCGACGATCTCGGCTTCCTGCAAGCCTTCGCCGAGGTCGGGCAATTTGAAGATCTTCATGTCGTTACGACGCCTCCAGCGTCTTCCTGACCGCGCTCACGATGCGCGCCGCGCTCGGCATGTACTGGCCTTCGAGCCGGAACAGCGGCATGACGACGTCGTAGCCCGTCACGCGCTGCACGGGCGCGAGCAGCGAATACAGACAATGCTCGGCGACGAGCGCGGCGATCTCCGCGCCGACGCCCGCCGTGCGCGGCGCCTCGTGGACGATTACGCAGCGGCCCGTCCGCGCGACCGACGCGACGATCGTATCGGCGTCGAGCGGCTTCAGCGTCGCGACGTCGATCACTTCGGCCATCACGCCTTCCTGCGCGAGCTGATCGGCGGCCGTCTGCACTTCCTGCAGCGTCGCGCCCCAGCTCACCAGCGTGACATCGGCGCCGTCGCGCAGCGTGAAGCACGTATCGAGCGGCAGCGCCTCACCGTTGTCTTCGACCGGCTGTCGGAAGAGCCGATACAGGCGCGAAGGCTCGAAGAACATCACCGGATCCGGATCGCGAATCGCGGCGAGCAGCAGCCCATAGGCGCGCGCGGGCGTCGACGGAATCACGACGCGCAAGCCGGGGATATGCGCGAACAACGCTTCGGGGCTTTCCGAATGATGTTCCGGCGCGTGAATGCCGCCGCCGCACGGCGCGCGGATCACGAGCGGACACGACAGCCGTCCGCGCGTGCGATGACGCAGCCGCGACGCGTGATTGAGGACCTGATCGATCGTCGGATAGACGAAGCCGGTGAACTGGATCTCCGCGACGGGCTTGAGCCCCATCGCCGCCATGCCGATCGCGGCGCCCGCGATCGCCGTTTCCGCGAGCGGCGTGTCGATCACGCGCTGCGCGCCGAAACGCGCCTGCAAGTCGACGGTCGCACGAAACACGCCGCCGTTCGCGCCGATGTCCTCGCCGAGCAGCACGACGGACGGATCGTGCGCGAGCGCGTACGCGAGCGCCAGATTGACCGCTTCGACGAGGTTCAGATCAGCCATGATGGTTCTCCGCGGCCGGCGCGAATGCGAGCGCCGTCGCCAACTGCTCCTGCATCGCCTGCGGCAGGCTCGCATACAGATGGTCGAACATCGCCGACGTGTCCGGCTGCGGCGTCGCGAGATAAGCCTGCACCGCTTCCTCGACCTGCGCGTAGCACGCCTTGCCGAGTTGCTCGTCCAGCGCCTTGTCCCACACGTTTCGCTGCATCAGGTATCTGCGCAGACGCAGCAGCGGCTCGAATTCCCATTGCTTGCCGACGGCGTCGGAATCGCGATAGCGCGTCGCATCGTCCGCTGTCGTGTGATCGCCCAGCCGGTAGCTGAGCGCTTCGACGAGCGTCGGACCGCCGCCGCGCCGCGCGCGCTCGAGCGCGTCGCCGACCACCTGACGCACGGCGACGATGTCGTTGCCGTCGACCTGCCGCCCCTCGATTCCTGCGGCGATCGCCTTTTGCGCGAGCGTTTGCGCCGCGCTCTGGCGGGCGCGCGGCATCGAGATCGCCCACTGGTTGTTGTTGACGACGATGACGAGCGGCGCGCGCCACGCGCCCGCCATGTTCATCGCCTCATAGAAGTCGCCTTTCGACGTGCCGCCGTCGCCGAGAATCGCCACCGCGACGCGCGCTTCGCCGCGCAGCATGAACGCATACGCCGCGCCCGCCGCATGGCACACCTGCGTGCCGATCGGCACGCAGTTCGGAAAATCATGACGCGCCGCCGCGAAATCGCTGCCGCGCTCGTCGCCGCCCCAGTACAGCAGGCTTTCCGTCATCGTGACGCCGCGCAGGAATTGCGCGGCGTGATCGCGGTACGACGGAAACAGCACGTCGTCGGCGCGCATCGCGCTCGCGACGCCCACGCCGATCGCTTCCTGCCCGACCGACGACGCGAACGTGCCGATCTTGCCGGTGCGCTGCAGCGCAACCGCTTTCGTGTCGAACGCCCGCGTGAGCACCATCGCGCGATAGAGCGGCAGCAGCGCGGCCGCGTCCTGCGCGAACGCGGGCAACGGCTGGGCCGGCTCGCCGTCGGGGCCGAGGTATTGCGTATAGTCGATGTCGAAGCTGCCGACCGTGGTCATCGCGGGCCCCTCGTTTTTCTAGACGTCGAAATACAGATAGAACTCCCAAGGATGCGGACGCAGCTTGATCGTATCGAGCTCGCGCTTGCGCTTGTAGTCGATCCACGTGCGAATCACGTCGTCGGTGAACACGTCGCCCTTGCGCAGGAACGCGCTGTCGGCCTCGAGCGCGGCGAGCGACGCGTCGAGCGAGCCCGGCACCTGCCGGATCTTCGACGCTTCCTGCGGCGGCAGCTCGTAGATGTTCTTGTCGAGCGGCGCGCCCGGATCGATCTTGTTCTCGATGCCGTCGAGCCCGGCCATCAGCATCGCCGCGAACGCGAGATACGCGTTCGCCGACGGATCGGGACACCGAAACTCCACGCGGCGCGCGGCCGGCGCGTCGGACACCATCGGAATCCTCGCGGCGGCCGAGCGGTTGCGCTGCGACATCGCCAGATTGACGGGCGCTTCATAGCCCGGCACGAGGCGCTTGTACGAATTCGTCGTCGGCGCGCAGAACGCCATCAGCGCCGGGGCGTGCTCGAGCAGCCCGCCGATGTACCAGCGGCACAGGTCGGACGTCAGCGCCCAGCCGTTCGCGTCGTAGAACAGATTGCGTTCGTCGTCCCACAGGCTCTGGTGGCAATGCATGCCGCTCGCGTTGTCCGCGAACAGCGGCTTCGGCATGAACGTCGCGACCTTGCCGTGCCGGCGCGCGACGTTCTTGCACACGTACTTGTAGATCATCACGTTGTCGGCCATCCGCGTGAGCGTCGCGAAACGCATGTCGATTTCGTTCTGGCCGGCGGTCGCGACCTCGTGATGGTGCACTTCGACCTGCACGCCCGCGCGCTGCAGCGTCAGCGCGATTTCCGAGCGAATCTCCTGCAGCGTGTCGTTCGGCGGCGTCGGGAAATAACCTTCCTTGTAGCGCTGCTTGTAGCCGAGATTGCCGCCGCCGTATGCGCCCTCGTCTCGGCCCGCGGCCCAGTCGCCCTCGGCCGATTCGACGTAGTAATAGCCGCAGTGCTGATCCTGGCCGTAGCGGATCGAATCGAAAATGAAGAATTCGAGTTCCGGCCCGACGTAGCAGGTCGTCGCGATGCCCGTCCCGCGCAAATGCGCTTCCGCTTTTTTCGCGACGTAGCGCGGATCGCGCGAATACGGCCCGTGCGTCGCCGGATCGATCACGTCGCAGAGAATCGACAGCGTCGGCGTCTCGCAGACCGGATCGACGAACGCGGTCGCCGGATCGGGACGCAGCAGCATGTCGGATTCGTGGATCTCCTGGAAGCCGCGGATCGACGAGCCGTCGAAGCCGATGCCGGCGCCGAACAGATCCGCGTGGAGTTCGGGGAGCGTAATCGAGAAGTGCTGCCAGAGACCCGGCAGATCGGTGAACTTCAGATCGACGATCTGGATGCCATGGGTACGCACCAGTTCGATCACATCGCTCACGCCGGCCGGCCGCGCGATGCGGTAGCTGCCTGCTTCGACGCACGCCGCGAACGGCGATCCCGCGTCGCCTTGCGTATTCGACATGGGCTTTCTCCTTCATCCAGCCCTTTGCCTGCGATCCGGCTTCGGCCTGCTCTGCGACCCGCGTTCGAGCGGCCGACAACGGTGCGTGCGGCCTGCGCGCTACGGCAATCTGCCGATGATCGCGCCGATTTCGTTCTTCGTGAACGCGCGCAGCGTCTGCGTGCGGACGTTGCCCGCCGAGCCGAGCGCGAAGCCGAATGCGGTGAGACTTTGCTCGTCGGTCGCTTCGACGACCGCGACGATATCGAACGCGCCCAGCGTCCAGTAGACCTCCTTCATTTCACAGCCGAAGCCCTTGGCCAGTTCCGCCACCTGACCAGCCCGCTGCGAGCTGTTCTTCACGGTGCGGATGCCCTGATCCGTAAAGTTTGCAAGCACCACGTAAGTCGCCATGACGATTCCCCTTACGATTGAAACGTATCGAGATTCGAACGCGCGAGCGGCGTCGTCGGACGCCTTCGCGCCAATACGATCGGAACCGTCTCGCGCGTAACTTGATTTTAGGCAATGGGATCGACAGCGAAGGAGGGGTTTGCACGCGGATTGCGATGTTGATCGGCCGGAGCGGGCCTGGGGCAACACGCATGGGCGACGCGTATCTCGATCGAGCCGCGATCTCGACCCGCGAGCATGCTCAACCGACGACGACACACCGCGAATGCTCGGCAACGAAGCGGAATCCGACGGCGACGCCTGTCGCCGAATCCGCGCGTCGCTCGCCCCGAATGGAGCAGGCACGAACTTCAATGCGGCCGATGAGAAAAGATGACCCGCCGTCCGGCAAGACACAGGACAAAGGACGCAGGACGGCAGGTCGATCAACAACACAACATGGGCCGATTGCTACTGATTGGAGTAGTCATTTGAGATCGGAAAGGCCGGACGTCGAACAGCCTTCCCGACGTAAAAGTTAGACGATTACTCGCGAAACGTCTGTCAATTTTGGTCAGATCGACCGGCCGACGTACTGGAAACCGACGCTGCTGATCGACGGCGAGAAGGGTCCAGACCACTTTCACGCGAACGTCGACGCGCTGCGCCTATGGATGCCGAACGCATCGAGCGTCACGATATCCGGCGCAGCGCCAAGGCGTCGCCGCAATAGAGACGGGACGTTGCGCGAGCACGTGGCGCTCGCGTGTCCGCCGCCTCCGTTTCGATTGGCCATGCCTGATCGCTCATCGCACTCGTCAAATGACGGACTGCATTGCGACATCGCCGATGTGTGTTTTAAGCGAACATCAAATGAATCTCGCATTCAAGTTATTAGCAACCCAAATGTAAATGACTCACAATAATGATTCGATCCCGTCAGTAACCCGCGAGTAACTTAATTCCCCAAAAGACCTGTTTCCCGATCATGCAAAACCAGGATTTTCATATTTATCCGAATAGGATGAATTCTGCTGAATTCGACTAAAATCACGCTATTTTTCATCCGGATTCACTGTCCCACGCCCCATACCGTAGCGGCATCCCGTGCCCACACGCCATCGCCGCGCAGGTCTTGCACCGCCTGCCGCATCGCCGCCCCAGCTCAAGTCCGACGCATCGTCCGCTCTTAAAATCCTTCCTCGCGGCATTACGCGCCAAACATGCAGACACCGTAAATGATCGAACGAGGCCGAAACAATGAACGGATTCAGCCCGCGATCGACTTGTAATTTTTCGTGAGCTACCGGGGCGGCATATTCGAGACAGTCGTCTCAGACAAAATTATTTACCATTCTTTTATTAAGATCTTAAGTCAGCTATGGAATACTGGCGGCGATGGTTGTAAAGCGTATGCGAGGAAGCATGGATTCCGCGGGATTTGATTGCTGCCGCATCGCATTACCTTGCCGATGAACCGATTTCCGCAAATAAAAAACAAGGGCTGCGATGAATTCTGGCTCGCCTGGATTCTCTTTCGTTATTCGAGCATGCAAAGGAGGACGGATTTGACGGTCGTAGCCCATCGCCGTCGCGGCGACGCCGATCGCCCGATTCGCGCCGTGCCGCCGACGGCGACGCGCACGTCGACAGCCTCGGTCCGAGACGCGCGGATCGCGCGCGGTCGTGCGCATCCCATTGCCCGCCCGACATCGCGCCCGCCACGATACTCCCCGACGACACATGCCGCATGCGGCGGAACAGCCATCGTCCAGATCCGGCACCGGGTTCATGCCGCCGCATTGCAATGCAATGCCGTTGCGACATCGGCGCTCCGTCCGCAGCAGGGCAAGCGCGCCGCCCGGTATTTCGAAACATGACCGTCCTTGAGGTGGGAAATATGTCCGAGGTGGGGATAAGAAATTTGAATCACCTGCGCGTTTTTATGGCGATTGTCGAGAAGGGTAGCTTCACTGCGGCAGCAGAATGTCTGTGCATGTCGAAATCGCTGGTCAGCGAATACCTGAGCCGCCTCGAAGCGGAGATCGACACCCAGCTCGTGATGAGAAGCACCCGCAGGATTGCGCCTACCGACGCCGGCAACAAGCTGTATTGCGCATCCCAGGAGTTCGTCAGCGGCCTGTATGACGTGATCGGCAGCATCCGGTGCCTGCGCCATGAATCGACCGGCCTGCTGCGCGTCGCGGCGCCCAGCGGTTTCTCCACCGCGCATCTGAGTTCGATCGCAGCGACGTTCATTCATCAGCACCCGCAGATCGAGCTCGAGATCGTATGCAACGACGAGGAAATCGATCTGGTCGGCGAGCGCATCGATCTCGCGTTCGAGACGGGCTGGCCGAAGAAGAAGGGCTTCCGGATGAAGATGCTCGGCGCGTTCGACCAGGTGCTCGTCGCATCGCCCAAGTATTCGCGCAAGCACGCGGTGCCAAGACATCCTGACGATCTGCCCGGCTCGCACTGGATCGGGCACGGCGGGCTCGCGAACCTCAGCTATTCGGTGTTCGGCAACGACGGACGCTCGGTCCGGATCCAGACGAACGGCCGCCTCAAGGTGAAGAGCGTGCTGCTCGCGCACCAGATGGTGCTCGCGGGCGCGGGCGTCAGCGCGTTTGCCGACTATCTGGTCGCCGAGGACTTGCGGGAGGGACGCCTGCACCGGCTGCTGCCGACGTGGACGATGCCGAAAGGCGGCATCTACGCGTTTCGCACGTCTTCCCGGCATGCGTCGGTTCGGGAGCGTCTGTTCCTCGGCGCGGTTCAGGCGTATCTGGCCGGTCTGTCCGGCGAACAGATGCGCGCAGGCGCGGTTCCGACCTAGCGGCGAACACGTTCTGTCGCTTCATGCGGAACGGCGCTCGCTTCGATGCTCGCTCGCGTGCGTCGGGGCGAGCATCGGAGCAGCGCGCCGCTCTCCGGCTTCATGCGGGGTGACGACGGGTTCAGACTGGCCGTCGCCCGCACGGATATCGCGCATCGAGTTCGATCTGTCGGCCGCGATCGTATCGAAAGCCTGCGGCATCGTGTCCGCCGCTCATGCACGCAGCGATCTCCAGGCGATCGTGCGCCGCCGCCCGCGCATCGTCCCGATCATGCGCCGGCCGCTTTCCCGTGGCGCTGCGGCGCCGCCCGCGTCCACCCGCCATCGGCCGGACTGAACCACAGATGAACGTGCCCGGTGCCGATCCCGTTCTCGTACTCGCTGAAGAAACGCCCGCGCGCCGCGCACGCGTGCGCGCCGATCGCGCCCGCCATCATCAGATAGTGGCCGAAGCGCGCCTCCGGATGAAAACGCAGAAACGCCGGCATCGTTGCGATCACCCGGTCGTGCCGCCCTTCTTCGAGCCACGCGATCCGCCGTTCGTCCGCCGCGCGCGCGGCCGGCGTCACGATGTTCGACGCAGCGCCCGCCATCCGGTTGCGCAGTTCCGCGAGCGGCCAGAACACGTGCGACAGTCCGCCCGACGCGATCAGCAGCACGTTGCGGTCGAGCCGCTCGACCGCCTCGGCGACGATCTCGCCCATCCGCAGGTAATCGCCGGTGGTCGCGGTCTGGCACACGGAAACGGAAATCCAGCGCTTGTCGGGCCGTCCGAGATAGGTCCACGGATTGAGCGTCGCGTAGTGGATCGGCAGGCACGGATCGTCGACCGCGGCGATCCATGACGCGCGCCGCGGCGCCAGTTCGGCGATCGCGCGCGCGAGCTCGGGATCGCCGGCGAGATCGTACGGCAGCTGCCGGATCGCGTTCGGCATCTCGTCCGACGTGAAGCGGCCCTCGCGCCGCGCGTGCGCGGTGACGACCGCCTCGGTCGTGGTCCGCCAATGGCTGTCGAAGACGAGCACCGTGTCGTAGTCGTCGGCGTCGAACACTTCGCGCCGAAGCTGCATCAGGCCGGTCGCGAGCGTGAAGTCGCGGCCGCCGTTTTCATGACGCCGCGTCGCCTCCGACATCATCACGACGGGCGCATGTGAAATCAGGCCTGCGCCGATGATCTTTCCCATAGATAGGCATCCTGTTCAATGAGTGAGCGAGCGGGCGCATCCGCGTCACGGCACGAGCAGCAGCTTGCCGGTGGTCCGGCGCGCCGCGAGATCGGCATGCGCCTGCCGCGCGTCGGCGAGCGGATAGATGCCGCCGATCCTGATCTCGAGCGAGCCGTCCGCGATACCGTCGAATACTTCGCCCGCGCGCCACAGAAATTCGTCGACGGTCGCGCGGAAATGTTCGAGATATGGGCGCGTCAACGTGAGCGAGCCGCCCCACAAGAGCCGCATCACGTCGACGGGCGGCACCGGGCCGCTCGCACCGCCGAAAATCACCAGCGTGCCGCGCGTCCTGAGGCTCGCGAGGCTCGCGTCGAACGTCGCGGCGCCGATGCCGTCGTACACCGCGTGCACGCCCTTGCCGTCCGTCAACCGGCGCACCTCGGCGGCGAGATCGTCGAGCGCGTGGTGCAGGATCACGTCGTCCGCGCCGTTGCTGCGTGCAAGCACCGCCTTCTGTTCGGTCGACACGGTGCCGATCACGCGCACGCCGCGCTGCTTCAGCCACTGCGTCAGCAACAGCCCGACGCCGCCCGACGCCGCATGAACGAGCACGGCGTCGCCTTCGCGGGCCTTGTACGAATCGTTGACGAGATAGTGCGCGGTCATCCCCTGGACGAGCGCGGCGGCGGCCGTCTGCAGATCGATTGCGTCCGGCACGACGATCGCCTTGTCCTCCGGCACGATCACGTGTGTCGCATAGCTGCCCATCACGGTCGTCCAAGCGACGCGATCGCGCGGCTTGAAACGCGTGACGTTCGGGCCGACCGCGAGCACGCGCCCCGCGCCCTCTTCGCCCGGCGTGCCGGGCAGCGGCATCGGATAACGGCCTTCGCGGCGGTACAGATCGATGAAGTTCACGCCGGCCGCGGCGAGCTCGACGAGCAGCTCGCCTTCGCCGGGTTCGCGCCGGGTGCGCGCCACGTAATTGAGGACATCCGGGCCGCCCGTCTCGCGGATCTCGATTGCTTGCATCAGTTCGCTCCAAGTGTTCGTCAAAGGATCAACGCGCCGGGACGCCGTCGAGTTCGATTCGATAGAGATCGAGCCAGTCGTTGAGCCGGCTGCTCGACTCCAGCAGGATTCGTTCGAATTCCGAAAGGCTGCCGGTCGCGGTCTTCGCGGTCAGGTTGCGCAGCGCGCCGCCGTCGAGGAACGGCTTCAGCGGCGCGCGACCGCCGTCGATCGCCTGATTGAGGCGCGCGATGAGACCGCGGTCGTAGCCCGGCGCCTGAATCGACGGATATGCGGCCTTCTTGCGGTTCAGCACCGACTCCGGCAGCAGATCGGCGGCCGCCGCGCGCAGCAGCGCCTTCTCCTGGCCGCTGAACGTCTTCATCGCCCATGGGATGTTGAACACGTATTCGACGAGCCGGTGGTCGCAGAACGGCACGCGCCCTTCCAGGCCGCTCGCCATGCCCATCCGGTCCTTCTTGTCGAGCAGCACCGGCAGCCAGCGCGTCAGCGTCAGATAGTGCAGCTCGCGCGTGCGACGATCCTCCGCGTTTTCGCCGTCGAGGCGCGGCACCTCGGCGAGCGCCGCACGATAGAGATCCGCTTCGTACTCGCCGAGCTTCAGCTCGTCGATGAACCATCGATGGAACAGCGCACGCGGATCGAGGCCGCGATGCGCGCCGAGCTTGAGCCATGGGAACGTCTGCGCGCGGCGCGCGGTCGGATCGGAGAACCACAGGTAGCCGCCGAAGATTTCGTCGGCCGCCTCGCCCGACAGCGCGACCGTCGCGTGCTTGCGGACCTCGGCAAAGAGGCGATATAGCGACACGTCGAGATCGGCGAAGTTGAACGGCAAGTCCCACGCGCGCAGCACCGTTTCGCGCACCTGAGGATCGAGCAGCCCGGCCTGGTTCAGCTCGATCGTGTGGTGGTCGCTGCCGATGTGCCGCGCAACCTCGAGCGCAAACGGCGCATCCGCCGTCGGGCGAATCGGGTCGGCTCGAAAGTGCTGCGTGTGACCGGTGAAGTCCACGCAGAACGTCGACAGCGTGCCGCCGCCGTTCGCGCGCCGCTGCTTCTGCGCGATCGCGGCGATGGTGCTCGAATCGATGCCGCCCGACAGCAGCGCGCAGAGCGGCACGTCGGCAATCATCTGGCGCGACACGATGTCGTCGAGCAGCGAGCGGATCGTCGCGATCGTCGTCGGCAGATCGTCGGTATGCGGACGCGCTTCGAGCGCCCAATAGCGCGCTTCGACGATCCGGCCGCGCCGCACGCGCAACACATGGCCGGGCTTCAGTTCGCGCATGCCGGAGAACGGCACCTGCCCCGGTGCGCGCAAGAACAGCAGCGCATCGCACAGCCCTTCCGACGACGTGCGCGCACGCACGTCCGGATGCGCGAGGATCGCCTTCGGCTCGGAGCCGAAGATCACGCCATCCGCGGTCGGGTAGTAGAACAGCGGCTTCACGCCAAGCCGGTCGCGAACGAGCAGCAGCTCGTCGCGCGCGGTGTCCCAGATCGCGATCGAGTACATTCCGTTGAGGCGATCGACGAACGGCTCGCCCCATTCGAGATACGCGCGCAGCACGACCTCGGTGTCGCAATGCGTGTCGAACCGATGGCCGAGCGCGGTCAGCTCGGCTTGCAGCTCGCGGAAGTTATACGTTTCGCCCGCATACGAAATCGCCGCGCGCGGCAGATCGCGCGGGCCGCGCTCCGGCGTGAGCATCGGCTGCGCGCCGCGTTCGAGATCGATGATCGACAGACGCCGGTGCCCCAGCGCGACGTGCGTGTCGAGCCACACGCCGCGCGCGTCCGGGCCGCGGCGCGCGAGCGTATCGGTCATGTTGTCGACGATCTGCGCCTCGTTGCGCAGGTCGCGGGCGAAGTCGACCCATCCAGTGATGCCGCACATAGTTGCTCCTTTGAGTTGAAACGATAGGGATCGGATAGCGCGATTCAGCCGTGCAGCCACGGACCTCGCGACCAGCCCGACGCGTCGTAGTCGTCCATGCAGCGCTGCGCGAACGCTTCGCAATCGGCGAGCTGGCCGAACCGGGTCGCCCACGTCAGCGAATCGAGACGGATCTGATCGAAGTTGCCGGAGTAATGCGTTTCGTAGACCGAATGACGCGAGCCGAACTCGCTGCCCGTCGCGTCCCAGATCAGCTTGAAGAGCTTGATCCGCTGTTCCGGTTCGAGCGCCGCGCCCCGGTAGTACGCGTCGATCAGCCCTTTCACCTGCGGATCGAGCAGGTCGGCCGCGCCGGACACGGTGACGAGCGGCGAGCCGCCGAGCGCGGTCTCCATCAGCTCGCGCACGCGCTTCCAGATCTGCGGCACCTGAATTCGCAGCGCCGATGCGTATTCGAGCTTCGGCACGACGACGCCGGCCTGCGCGCGCACGGGATCGCGCGCCATCGCGGACGTGATCGCCTTCAGCAGATGCCACAGCGAAATCAGCTCGCCGAGCGCCGCCTGAATCCCGCGAAACTGCTGCGTGCCGTTCGCGTGCGTGCCGAGCGACAGCAGCCCGATCATCAGTTCGAGCTTCACCGCGAGCCGGATGCCGGATTGGAAGTTGTAGAGATTCGCGAAACCCGACGCCGCATAGAAACCGGTCGCGCGCTTCACGTCGCGATAGACGAGCACGTCTTCCCATGGAATCAGCGCGCGATCGAAGATCAGCACGCTGTCGTTCTCGTCGAAACGGCTCGACAGCGGCGCGTCGAACGGGCTCGTCGCGGCGGCTTCGTACGACGGCCGGCACATCAGGCTCAGGCCCGGGTTGTCCATCCGCGCGAAGAACACGACGGCGAAGTCGTCGGCCTTGCCGGGCTCGAGCAGCGCCGACGCGACGGGCGCGACGAACGTCGCATTGGTCAGCGCGCCCGCGGTTGCGAGCATCTTCACGCCGCTCACGACGATGCCGCGATCGGTCTCGTCGACGACGTGCACGAACACGTCGCGCATGTCATGGATCGCCTTGCTGCGATCGAGCGGCGGATTGATGATCGCGTGGTTCAGATACAGCCCGTTGCCCGCGAAGCGCTTGTACCAGTCGACCGCGTTCCGACGAAAGTCGCCGTAATAGTCGGCGCCCGCCTCGAGCCCTGACATGAACGCCGCCTTGTAGTCGGGCGTGCGGCCCATGAATCCGTAGGTCATCTTCGACCACAGCTCGATCGCGTCGTGCGCCGACAGCAGATCGTCGACCGACTGGCTCGGCTTGAAGAAGCGATGCGTGACCTGCCCGTGCCGATCGGGCGCGGTCAGCCGCTCGCGATGCTCGCCGTGCAACGCGTCGTACAGCGAAGCAATGCTGCGGGCCGCGTTGCGGAACGCGCGGTGCGACGTGACGTCGGCGATCCGTTCGCCGCCGAGATACACGTTGCGCCCGTCGCGCAGGCTGTCGAGATAATCGTTTCCGGTCATCAACGTCATGGTCGTTCCTCCGTCGACGAAGTTGTCAGGCTGCTGCATGGGTGGCCGCCGCGGCGTCGCTCGGCTGTTTCGGCAAGTGCGGATTGCGCAGCGGCGGCTCACCGTGGATGTGAACGCGGCGCAGATGGCGACCGGTCCGGCTCGTGAAGCGCTCGCGTCCGTGCAACAGCGTGAAGTTGTCGGTGAGCACGACGTCGCCCGTCTGCCAGCGATGCGCGTAATGCACACGCGGGTCGTATAGCGCGCGCTTCAGGCTGCCGAGCAGCGCTTCTTTCTCGTCGTCGGCGATGCCGCCGAATACGTAGCTCGACGGATTGACGAACGTGCTGTCGTCGGCGATCGGCGGCTCGCAGAAGCGCAGGATCGGAAATTCGCGGCGCGGATGCTGCTCGATGATCGGCGCTTCGACCGTGTTGCTGTAAAGCTCGACCGTGCGCTGATAGCGTCCGTGCGCGCGGCGCCACAGCGCGCGCGTCTGCGGCGTCGCGACGCGCAGCGCCTCCGTCGTGCTCGAGAACGTCGTGCGCCCGCCGTCCGCTTCGCCGATCGCCTGCACGCACTGGAACACCTGGAATTCCGGCACGGTTTCCAGATACATGCCGTCCCAATGCAGCGGCACGTAGCTGCTCGCGAACACATGATCGGCGGGATTCGCCTGCTCGAGCAGTTCGAGCACCGCGCCGAACGGCCACATCATGATTTCGCCGAACGTCGCGCAATAGCGGGTCATGCTTTCCGCATCGACGAAGCTGTCGAAGCCGCGCAGCACGACGAGCCGCTGGCTGCGCACCAGCGCGCGCAGCCACTCGACCGACAGCTCGCCGACATGAACATGCGCGCGGCGCGGCTTCACCAGCACGCCGAACGAACACGGTTCGCCGGCGTCGCCGACCAGCGGCTCGAGCGACACCGATCGCTGCAGGAACAAATCGCTCATACCGCCTCCAAAGGAATCCGGGTGCTGCCCGCTGCGGCCGAAACGCGTTCGTCGCCGACGACGGGAAACGGAAGGAGATCGCCGCCGCCGATCGGCGACCGCTCGATTTCGTAGTGGCTCGGCCGCTCATCACGCATCACGATGCGGCCACCCAGCAGTTCGACGTCACGGCGCTTCATCAGCACGAACTGATCGCCGAGATCGACCGCGACGCCGTGCCACGGCGTCAGCCAGTTATCGCGCGTCGGCATCATGTGGACGCCGATCTTCAGGCTCGCCGCCGGCTGCGGGTGGATCGACAGGCGAATCGCATCCGGAAATTGCGTGGCGAGAAGCGCGCCCCATGCCCAGCTGCGCTGAATCACGCCGAGCGCGCGCGTCTTCGAATCTTTCTGCAGCGCAGCCTTCGAGCCGCGATAGTCGGGCGTGAAGCCGTCTTCGAACATGAAGCGGGTGATCGCGCGATACAGCAGCGTGCCCTCCTCCTCGCTCGTCAGCTTTCGCTTGATCGCGTCGATCGGATCGGCGAATTCGTCGACGAGCAGCCGCCGCATTTCGCCGAAGCTCGACGTCCGGTTCGCGAACGCTTCGAAGTTCTCGAGGTTGTACGTCGACAGATGGTCCGCATGCAGATTCGCAATGATCTGCCGCAGCGCGCCCTGATACGCGGTGATGTCGCGATCGTCCACGCGGATCAGATCGCCGAACACCCTGCCGTCCGAGCAAATGGTCAGCTTCGCGCCGGGCGAATGGAAGCGTCGAATCCGCTCGCACAGGTCATTCAGGAACGACAGCGAGAGCTTCTCGGCCAGGTCCGGAAAGCGCCCCAACACCTTGTTCGGATTCGGCGATTTGGACGGGAACGCCGGCAAGACGAATTCGACCGGCCGCGCCGTATCGACGAATGCGCGGATTCTGGGAAGCTGAACGGCGTGGACCTGCTCGATTTCGTGACGGATATCCGAATCCGTCGTGTATTCCGGGTATCGACGATGAATCTTGAGAATTTCACCCAGGATCGCCAGGGAAATATCGTTGTTCCGGTCGCATTTCATGAATTTCGACCTCGCTGATCGAATAGGTTAATGGCGAGGGAAATTCTATTTTTCGTTTAAAACTTGATAAATACGGATTAATCGAAATAACAGTTCGGAGAATTTGCTTACACGATGGACAAAATAATACGACCGATTCGCTTTCATCCGGATTGATGATGCGATTCGGGTTTATCGATTGATTAACGGACTGAAATGCCTACCAGGATTGGAGTGACAGGCGATATGCTGGAAATTGAATAGAAAAACATGAATAGCGATTTGAATAACCGCGTGCGTCAACTTCTACGATCCGGATTCGATCAGAACGGATATCGATGAATGGCAGGTAAATAACCCATTCAAACAGTTCTTATTCAGTCGATCGCGCTCGATCCGCTCCGATTCATCCGATGAACCGTCGATATGACTGCACGGAAAACCAGAAAGAGAAACGAAGCGACGACGGCCCCGACCGCTGCCGTCTCGCGTCGAGCCCGCCGAATGCGAAGCGCAGTTCGCCGATCGTCGGGACGGCACGCAGCGGCACGCCGGCGATGGCCGAACCGCGCATGCATCGTGCGGGCGCCAAGCATCGGCATGGCGCCCGCGTCCAGGCATCTACATCAAGCCGCCACGCCGATGCCGAACACGTGCATCTTGCCCGCGCTCACCTGCCGCGGCAGCGTGACGCTCGTCACGACCTTGCCGGCCGGCACCGGAATCTTCTGCGCGAAGATGTAGGTCTTCACGTTGTCCGTCTGCCCGCTGCCGGCGTTGCGATAGGCGGTCGTCACCGCGATCGCCGACTTCGCGCTCGCGCTGCCGCCGTTCAGCGTCCAGTCGTCGAACGACAGCGTGACCTGTGCGCTCGTCCCGTCCGCGAAGTTCACCCGCGCGACGCCCGCGCTCGGCCCGTTGTTCGACGCGCCCAGCACGACGACGCGGCTGCCCGTCGAGCCCGGCGGCAGCATCACGGTCTGGCCGACCGTCACCGCGTTGTCGAGCGACGTCGAGCCGCCGCCGAGCACGAAGCTCGCGCCGCCGTATGCGAACGGCGCGCCGGGCTTCGCGCCCGCCTGCGCGAGCGCGGTCGCCGAGTAGCTGAACAGGCTGCCGTCGAAGTCGGCGCCCTGGCCGTCCGCATTCGTCGCGCCGTCCGCGCTGATGCCGCGATTGTTAAAGCCGTCCGCCACGTTGCGCGCGACCGGCACGCCGAACGACGGCGGCGCCTCGCCCGCCCCCCATTGCGACGGTGTGCCGCCCATCTTGAAGTGCATCACCGCGCCGCCTCCGAGCGCGTCGAGCGCGATCCACGGGCGCGTCTGCGCGCGGCCGTTCACGCTGACGCTCTGCACGTAATTCGACTTCGGCGCGCCCGGCGCGCGAATCCTCAGCGTCTTGCCGCTGCCGAGCTGCACGTCGATCGCGTGGAACTGCGGACTGCCGATTGCAAAGCCCGCGACGCCCGGAATCTGCGGATACAGCCCGAGCGCGGCCCACACGTACCAGCCGGACACCGCACCGAGATCGTCGTTGCCGGGCAGGCCGTCGGGCTTCGTGCTGAACGCCGTCTGCATGATCTGCTGGACGACGCGCTGCGTCCCGGACGGCGACCCCGCCCAGTTGTACAGCCACGGCACTTCGAACGTCGGCTCGTTGCCCATGTAGAAGTTCGGCAGGCTCATCCCCGCGTTCAGCACCGTGAAGAACTTGTCGAGCCGCGGCACGACCGTCTGGTTGCCGCCGAGCTGCGCGAACAGACCGGCCGGATCGTACGGCACCATCCACGTATATTGCTCGGCGTTGCCTTCGACATAGTTGTCGGTGCTGCTCGGCGTCTCGGCGATCCACGCGCCGTTCGACTGGCGTGCGGCGACGAGCGGCGGATTCAGCGACGCGTTCAGCAAGTTCTGCCAGTATGCGGAGCGGCCGAGCAGCATCTTCTGCGTCGCGGTGTCGCCGAGCGCGCCCGCGAAGCGCGAGATCGCGAAGTCGCTGCTCGTGTATTCGAGCGTCGACGATGCAATGCCCCATTCTCCGTTCGTGATGTAGCCCGTCTGCAGATAGCTCGCGCGTCCGCCGTTGGTCGTCACGCCCGCGCACGCGGTGCCGGCAATGTTCGCCATCCTGATCATGTGCGCGAGCGCGCCGCGCGCGTCGAAGCTGCGCGCGCCGAACGCATAGGCGCTCGACACGAGCAGCGAGCCCGCATCGCCCGGCATCACGCCGTCCTCGACGTTGTCGTTGACCCAGTGCGGAATCGCGCCGCATTGGTCCGCATCGTTGACGAGCGACTGGATCATGTCGCTCGTCTCGCGCGGGAACAGCACGGCCTTGAGCTGGATCAGCGAACGATAGATGTCCCAGCCGGAGAAGCTCGAGTACTGCGCGGCCTGTCCTTTCGCCACCGTGTGAATCTGCTTGTCGAAGCCGACGTACTGGCCGTTGACGTCGCTGAACACGCTCGGCGCCCACAGCGCGTGATAGAACGCGGTGTAGAACTTCTTCAACGCATCGGCATCACTGCCCGATACGCGAATCGCGCCCAGCCGGTCGTTCCACGCCGCATCTGCGAGCGCGCGCACGCCGTCGAAATCCCATGTCTTGTTTTCTGCGTCGAGATTCGCCTTCGCGTTGTCGACGCTCACATACGAGATCCCGATCTTCATGCGCACGGTCGCGCCCGAATCGAAGCCGAGCTTCGCGACGCCGCGCGAGATCGAAGACGTTGACGCGAACGGCCGATCGAACGTCGCATAGAAATACACGGGCACCGGCACCGAATTGCCGCAGAAGCCGCCGCCCACCGTGCTGCCGGAGATCGCGGTCGACGACACGCGCGTGATCGCGCCGCTCGTCGACGTCTTCGTGTTCGTGCGCGTCGCATCGAGCACGAGGATCGCGGGCTTGCCGGCGGGATACGTGAAGCGGCCGAAGCCCGTGCGCAGCGTCGCGGTCAGCTCGACCTTGACCTGCGAATCGAGCAGCACCGAGTAATAGCCGGCCTTCGCCATTTCATTCGCATGGCTGAAGGTCGGCGCGAGCTTCGTCGCGTCGGTGGTCGGCATCACCGGGAACTCGCCGTTGTTGCCCGCGCAACCCGCGCCGCTCATGTGCGTGACGCTGAAGCCCTGGATCGAGTTCAGATCGTAGTAATAGCCGGCGGGCGAGCCCGGCTCCTTGCTGCCGGCGGGCGCGGGCGTCGTGTTCGTGTCGGGCGCCCACTGGACCATGCCCGAAGGCAGGCCCGCCGCCGGCACGACGCTGCCCGCCTGCCCGGCCGGCACCGGATTCGGCGAATTGCTCGCGAGCGTGCCGATCAGCGGATCGACGTATTGGGTCAGCGAGACGGGGCGAATTGCGTCGTCCGTTTGCGCGTTGTTCGCCGCCGCATCGGCCGCGGCGTCGTTCGCGCCCGTCGCGGCCAGCAAAGACGCCGTCGCGCCAGGACTGCCGTCATCCCCTCCACAAGCTGCGAGCGCGCAAGCGACGGCTATCGCGGCGCCCAGCCTGACGAATCGATTCATGATCGTCTCCAGTTCTTCGGCTTCGTTATCGAGCGGCGCGATCGACTGCACGTCGTCGGCCAATCGTGAATCTCGGCTGCGCTGGAAGACTAGGACACGCGAAGTTTCTTCGTCAATGAAATGAAGGGTGATGTAAGGTTTTTATCAGATTGACTAAACGATGAGAAACAGCGTGCAACGCGGCGGTTTTATCTCGCGCGTTTTCGCGGCGCCGCACATGAACGCCGGCGGCGCTCGATGCGGCGCTGCGCCATCCGACGTTCGCCCGTCCCGATCGGGCGCACTGCCGTCACGGCTTCCAGCGATAGACGACGATGCTCGAGCCGTTGTAGTTGTCTTTCGTGATCACGTACTCGCCCGTCGATCGCAGATAGGCTCTCAGGCCGTACATCGAATCGACGTCGTTGCCGACGTCCATCGTGCCCGTGTTCGAGTTGATCAGCGTGGTGACGAGCTGGCCCGTGTTGAGATCGAAGACGTCGACGTTCGGCACGGTGTGCACGTAGCCGACGAACAGATAATTGCCGGCCGCCGCGATCGACTTCGGATTGGGGTTCGTGAGCGTGATGACCGGATTCGGCTGGGTGACGTTGCCGGCGCTCCAGCCGTGATACACCTCGATCCGCCCGTTCATCGCCGTCCAGTCCCAACTCCCCGCGATCCCCTGCGCGAGGATCATCGTATCGCTCCCGGACATGTGGAGAATGCGCGCCGACGGCTGGATGCTCGCGGGCGTCGGGATCGACGTGGCCGCGCCCCAGGTCGGCTTGCCGGCCGCATCGAAGCCCGTCAGCGGATAGTGCGAGATGGCGTTCGTCCCGTTGAGGCCGGCCCACACGTCCCCCTTGTCGTCGATCGAGAATCCGGCCGTCACCTGCAGCGTCGTATTGAACGCCTTGCCCGGCAGCGACGCATCCGGGATCGCGATGTAGCCGCTTGCCGCGTTGAAGTGGTAGAAGTTGAAGTTGCCCGGATTCTGCCCCGACGCGACGAGAATCTTGTTGCCGCCGACACTGACGAGCTGGCCGAAGTGCTGGCCGCGCTGGTAGTCGTTCATGTCGAGACGCGGATCGGAAGGGTACGTGAACGGATCGACGGTGTTCGCGACGAAGGTGCCGCCCGCACTGCCGGTATAGATGTTCATCCCGCTGTAGAAGTAAGCGCCGTCCGTCGTCGGATCCGGCGCGGCGATCGCCTCGAAGTTGAGCGCCTGGAGCTTCCACAGCGTGTTGCCGAAGGTGTCGTATGCGCGAATGTCGGTGGCGCCGTTGCGGCCGAGATCCCAGCCGCCGCCCCACGGATTGTTGAGCACGTATAGCGTGCCGGCGGCGTCCTTGCCGATGCCGACCACGCGCGTGAAGCGCTTGTCGCCGACCTGGCCTTTGATGCCCGTCGTGGCGTCGAGATAGCCGCCCAGCACGCCGAACGTGCCGACCTGCTTCGGGATGCGCGCGATGCCATAGAGCTTGATGTTCATGTCGTGCCCCTGATCGCCGACCATCAACTGCCGTTTCGACGCATCGTAGTACAGCGACGCCGGCCGCGACGTCGTCGGCATCTGGATCGTGTTCATCAACGCGCCGGTCGGACTGAATTCGACGATCTTGGCCGCGTTCTTTTGGGCTACCCAGATATTTCCCGCACCGTCGAGCGCAAGCGCGCCGGGATTCGCGATGCTGATGTCGCGCTGCCAGACGCCGTCGGTCGTGAAGACCCGCACGCGGTTGCCGAAGAAATCGCTTGCATAGAGGAGCGTGCCCGCCGTCGCGAGACCGGTGATCACGTCGGCCCGGCTGACGGCGTTCCACACGCTGACGGGAATCACGAGATCGCGTGCGAGCGTCGTCCGGTTGTAGCGCGCGACCGAGCCGCTGCCCTGCGAGGTGCTGTATTGCGACGCGGCGAAGATCGACGTCGCGTTGCCCGTAATCGCGCCGCCCTGGAACTCGGCGTGCGTGCCGATCGAACCGAGGCTCTTGCCGTTCTGGTAGATCGCGACGCCGCCTTCGTTTTCGTCCCAGAAGGAAGCCGTATAGATGACGCCTTCGGGCGAGACCCACATCGACCGCGCGTTGTTGCCGACGTGCGACGCAATGGTTCCGTAACTGTTCGCCAACCAGTCCGTCGTGTATTGCGCCTGCGCTGCGGGCGCGATCATCGCGATCACGGCGCCGACCCATGCGGCATGGATGCGTTTCTTGACCATGATTGATGCTCTCCTGACCTGGCCCGTCGAAATATGGATTGCCGGGCATGACATGAGTGAGTACGGCGAGCGAATCGCCGCCGCCCTCGCTGATTGGTCACCACGCATCTTCAGCCGCATCGCGATTTGCTTCGCGCCGCCACGCGACATGGCAGGCTCGTCGACACTCGTCTCGTGTCCGTATCGCTTGCTGTTTCGGATCGCTCCATCGATCCGTCGTCGAACGACGATGGGTTTCGCCCTGGCGCTCGCAATTGAATTTGTTAAGGAGTCTGGATCGACGCCCTATTTCTTGATTCGGTAAAACTCGGTAAAACCGTCAGCAGGCCCGATTCGAAAGCGGTAGAAAATACAGCCGCCTCGATGCCCCGCTACTCGATTATCCGGCGTAGTGAGCAAACGCTTTTGCGACTCGCCGATCCGGCCCGAAGTGAAACACTTCGAGCGCCAGCCGCCCCTTCGCGCCACGGTAATGAATCGCGACGCTGTCGACGCCGGCCAGCGTCGCAATCGATTCGAAATGCAAGTCCGGAATCATTTGCAGCGCCTTCGACCAGTACGCGCCGACCGCGTCCTTGCCGCAAAGACGCCCGCTGGGCTCGCCGGCGATCTGCGCGATCATCGGCGACGACATTTCGAATCCGTCGGCGTAGTGCGACAGGATCCGGTCGAGGTCGTGCGCATTCCATGCGTCGATCCATTCCCGGCCGAATTGCCGAGCGAATTCTTGCGTGATGGGTTCCATTGGGGGCGAATATCGAAAATTGCTTGAGATGATCCGGCGGGCGTCAACCGTCATTCAACGGCTCGCGGCGCCGGCATTGTTCGGTTTGCGAATCGTTTTCGCTTCGCGTTCGGCATGTCCTTCATGATTCCGACTCAAGGCTAGCATGCAATCATGTCATGACGATATTCGTTCGATACGGCTCGCGTCCTGATCGAAGACGGACGATTCCGCTATGAATCGGATGCATCAGTGGGCATTTGCGCCAATTTGGTGCCGACGTTACGATACCCGCTCATCCGGTCATCCTGCTGCGCGTCGCTGATCCGGCAGCCGACGGGATGACCGCAACGGCCGGCTGTTCGATGCGCGTCGATCGAGCGGCCGAACGCCGCTGAAACAGATCGTCGGCCACCGCGTCCCGCATCGCGCAGACCGCGCATTCAGTTCTCTTTATTTTCCGAATCGATATGGTCACTCGTTCTTCTCAATTGCCGGCTGTTCGCGCGATCGTCACCGGCCACACGCGCGGACTCGGCGCCGCGCTCGCCGCGCATCTGCTTCAACGGGACATCGCGGTGCTCGGTCTGTCGCGCAGCCGTCACCCGTCGCTCGGCGCGCATGCGGGCGACCGGTTCGTCGAAGCCGAGCTGGATCTGTCGGACCCGGCGCGCGTCGAAGCGTGGCTCGCCGGCGACGCGCTCGGCGATTTCGTCGCCGGCGCGAGCAGCGTGCTGCTGTTCAACAACGCGGGGACCGTCGAGCCGATCGGCCCGCTCGACACGCAGGACGCGGCGGCGATCGCGCGCGCGGTCGGCCTGAACGTCGCGACGCCGCTGATGCTCGCGAGCGCGATCGCGAAGATCGCGTCCGAAACCGCCGAGCGCCGCATCGTGCACATCTCGAGCGGCGCCGCGCGCAACGCGTATGCGGGCTGGAGCGTCTATTGCGCGACCAAGGCCGCGCTCGATCATCACGCGCGAGCGGTCGCAGCGGATGCGAATCGCGCGCTAAGGATCTGCAGCGTCGCGCCGGGCGTCGTGGACACCGGCATGCAGGCGACGATCCGCGCCAGCAGCAGCGACCGGTTTCCGTCGCGCGAGCGGTTCGAGCAGCTCAAGTCGAGCGGCGCGCTCACGACGCCGGACGATGCCGCGCGCCAGCTTGTCGACTACGCGCTGAGCGACGACTTCGGCAAGGCGCCGACGGCCGACCTGCGCGATTTGGGGTGAAGCCGGGACGCGAGCCTGAATGTGCGGCCTGATACGCGTCGCCGGCATCCTGTCCGGCGCGCCGACACGGCAGCCGACTACCGCGACTTTTTCTGCGGTGCCGCCGATCGAAAACGCGAGCCCTTCGATTCACCGAAGGCCGCCGAATGGGCAACGCGGACGTAGCGTCGATGAGGGAATCTCGATGCATGCGCGCGGCGCGAAGCCGCACGCCGCCATCGTGCATGAGAGCCTTGGCATGATCCGCCCGGCAACGATTTCGCATCGCACGAAAATCGGCCGACGCGCGCTGAAGCAGGCATTCCGCGCCCAGCGCGCGACCTCGGATCGAGTCACGCCAATCGGACTCGCTTCACTGCTCAGTGGCGATGGTGATGCTTGCCGTGACGGTTGCCCCGGCGATAGCCGCGGTCGTAGTCGTCTTTGTACGAGTTCGAGCGCGAGATGTTGCCGCCGAGCGCGGCACCCGCGCCGCCGCCGACGGCCGCGCCGACCAGGCCGCCGCCGCGGCCGCCCATCGCGTTGCCCGCCGCGGTGCCCGCACCGCCGCCGAGCGCGCCGCCGATGATCGCGCCCGTGCGCTCGCGGCGATTCGACGTGACCGCGCCGCCGGCGCCGCCGCCGACCGCCCCGCCGATCACCGCCCCCGTGCTGCCGCCCACTGCGCCGCCGACCGCCGCGCCGGCCACACCGCCGAGTGCGCCGCCGAGCGCATTGTTCATGTCGCCGGCGACGGCCGGCAGCGACGCAGCAGCAGTCAGCGCCGCGATCGCAACGATCTGGATGAGTTTCTTCGACATAATTGAAAGGTCTTCTTTCGTTTTAGGTTTGAAGCAGCGGCGAGTATACCGGGGCAGTGAAAGGCATCTGTTTCCTTTCGGTGCGGCTGCGGTAAGAGATGTAACAAAGTGATCCGGCCGTGCGCGGCTGGTATGGCGCGGCTTGGCGGCGCGCATGGGCACGGACGCGAGCCGCAAAAGATCAGGAATTCGGGGAACGAATCAGAGACCGCCGGACGACACACGAACCGCGTCGTAGCGCTTTCGTATGACGCCGGATCGGATGTGGAAAGCGCGCGTGTCATCCCGCCGACGCATCGGTCGCGCGCGCAAGGTGAGTGCGAGACCGTCGGCACCGGACGACGACATTGCCACGAATCGAAGGCGTCGCGGCAGCGTGCTCCGGCGTCGCCATTTGCCGGACATCACGTCCGCGTGGCGCGCGGTGCCGTTCAAGCGGCCATCATCCGCCGATCTGAACGCAATCGTCGATCACCGCGACGCGCGCGCCGCGTCTCGCCAGCGCCGGCGCATCGTCGTGCGCGAACGGATGGGCGGGCGCATCCGTCTCGCGCCACGCATGACGTTTCAGCAGTTCCCAATAGCCGCCGCGAATCACGAAGCCGCCGCATTTTCGCGCATACGCATCGCGTCGCATCCGGTAGGCGCGCGGCAGGTGATACCACGGCAGTTTCGGCAGATCGTGATGCACGAGATGGTAGTTGTTGTTCAGGTACAGCAGGCGCATCACGGGGCCGGCTTCGTTGATCGCGATGCGCGCCTTCGGATGCGCGGCTGCGCGATGCTCGTACAACGAACGAATCATCGCAAGCGACTGCGCGGGCCACGTAATCGCGAGCAGGTAGTACCACCACGGCACGCCGACCGACAAATGCAGCCACGCGAGCAGCACGACGACGGACGCGCCGTGCGCGGCCCACATCGGCGCATAGCGCCAGTCGCCGCCGCGCCATGCGCGCAGCGTGTCCGCGCACATCGCCGCGACGCTTGCCGGCGGGCCGACGACGAACCGCCCGACGAAGCTCTTGCGCGCATGCCACAGCGCGCGCCGCCAGCGCGGGAGCTGCATCCACTGCGCACGCGGCACGTAATTGCTTTCCGGATCGATGCCCGGCACCGTCAGATCTTCGTCGCGATGATGCTCGAGATGGGTATCGCGATACAGCGTGTACGGATACCAGACCGCCAGCGGCGGATAGCCGAGCAGCTTGTTCAAGCGCGTGGAGCGCGTCGGATGGCCGTGCAGCAGTTCGTGCTGCAGCGACGTGTGCCACGCGCACAGCGCGATCAGCGGCGGCGTCGCGGCCGCGAGCGGCAGTCGCCCGGCGCGCACGCACAGCAGCACGCCGAGCCAGCCGCCGTAGATGACGACGATCAGCAGCCAGGTCGGCCACTCGGTGCGCGCGGCGAAACGGCCGCCGAGCGCCTCGATCTCGCGCGCATGATCTACGTCGAAGTATTCGGCCATGTTTCAGTGATGACGGAGGCCGAACGTCGACAAGCGCGAACAACAATGTCGTCGCCCGCGATACGCACGGCAGAACACGCACCGTAACCAACCGCCGCCGCCGGACCAACCAATGGATTCGCATTTGCTTATGCGGCGAGGTCAGCGTTCGATGTGGCGAAATCGCGAAAAGGACGGTGCATCGGTTCCGGCGATGCCGATGTCGATGTCGATGTCGATGGCGGTGGCGGTGGCGGTGGCGGTGGCGGTGGCGGTGGCGGTGGCGCA
>NZ_LOVS01000108.1:0-788 GCF_001523835.1 Burkholderia sp. ABCPW 14
TCGACCGGCATCGGCTCGCTTTCGAGCGGCCTGAGCACCACCAACAGCAACGTCACCTCGCTGTCGACTTCGACATCGACCGGTCTCTCGTCGGCCAATAGCTCGATCGCTTCGTTGTCCACCTCGACTTCGACCGGCATCGGTTCGCTGTCCACCGGCCTGAGCACCACCAACAGCAACGTCGCTTCGCTGTCGACCTCCACGTCGACCGGTCTTTCGTCGGCCAACAGCTCCATCGCTTCGTTGTCCACCTCGACTTCGACCAGCGTCGATTCGCTATCCACTGGCTTGAGTACCACCAACAGCAACGTTGCGTCGCTGTCGACCTCCACGTCGACGGGGCTTTCGTCGGCCAATAGCTCAATCTCGTCGCTTTCGAGCGGCCTGAGCACGACCAACAGCAGCGTCGCCTCGCTGTCGACTTCCACGTCGACCGGTCTCTCGTCTGCCAACAGCTCCATCGCTTCGTTGTCCACCTCGACTTCGACCAGCGTCGATTCGCTGTCCACCGGCTTGAGTACCACCAACAGCAACGTTGCGTCGCTGTCGACCTCTACGTCGACGGGGCTTTCGTCCGCCAATAGCTCGATCACTTCGTTGTCCACGTCGACCTCGACCGGTATCGGCTCGCTTTCGAGCGGCCTGAGCACCACCAACAGCAATGTCGCTTCGTTGTCGACCTCGACTTCGACCGGCATCAGCTCGCTGTCCACCGGATTGAGCACCACCAACAGCAACGTCACCTCGCTGTCGACTTCGACATCGACCGGCCTCTCGTCGGCCAACAG
>NZ_LOVS01000109.1:0-40855 GCF_001523835.1 Burkholderia sp. ABCPW 14
CGCGCCCCGCGTCAATATCCCGCTTCCGACAGGTTCGTCGCTCCTGCAACGTCGATTTTGAAACTTGTGTCATGCCGCCGTTACGTGACGCCGCCGGAAAAGCGCGGATTTTGACCGCCATCGACAAATACCAGCGAACCGCGCAACTGATGACGACAGCAGGGAAGCGGTGGCCGTGATAAAGCGATTCCGTCTTCTTCATCGTCTCATTCTACCGCCGTCGGTCCACCAACCTGACAGCGCCCGGCCGACACGCATAAAGCACCCGCAAAGTCAGTGCTGCCAGTTCGCTCCGACGCCGATTGTTTTGCCCTCCGAACTCAACCGAATTCCACTTCGGATTTTTGGATTGGTCGCAAGCCATGCGGTATCGCCAAGCGCGATCGCATCGCGGCGCTTATACGATCCCACGCCGATGCAGATCGAGAGAAGTTGGTATGCCGCACAGCGACAGCGGGCGGCATAACGAACGCCCAGTTAGCGCATACGAAATGGAGCGGGCAACCTCAGACTCGAGATCGCCATCAGGGATGACTGCTGACATAGCTCGCTTGAACCTCAGAAGGCAAGTTTGCTTCGTCGTATTTGGCAAAAAACAGCATGCTGCCGGCTCCATTGAGGAGAACGCCGCTCGCATTAGCGGCTGCCTCCCGAGGATTGCCGCGACTGATGCTACGAATCGTGTCGCAAACGAATCTGCCGCTTTCACGCAGCGAAGCCATTGATTGCGATCGTTGGCCACTCTCGACCTTGTGAAGGTTGTCGATAATGGATTTGCCAGTCTTTTGAGTAATGCCAATTCCCCGGTCGACCAGGAGACGGTTAACACCGTAGACCATGTCTGAGTAGCAACTACCGTATTTTAAAGACACCCGGTTAATGTCGTTACGAATTGAAGTCCATTTATGTTCAATGCAATCGGATTCGATATTTCCGTGGCGTATTGCCGAATTATCGATATTATTTTCTGAAATTTGATGATCTTGGTTACCCTTGTTTTGGCTCAGGATGGAGTTTCCATCTGCATCTTCTTGACGATTCATGAGGCGAGAAATGCTTGATGCGACTATGGGTGTAAGGCCAGTGATATTTGATGGCATAATTTATTCCGTTTCAACGATATGATTAATATATTCAGAGTAACGCTGGCGGCACAGCGTGTCCTCAACGAAAGTGTCCGATTCATTCTGAATGGCAGACACCAACGTATTTGACGTCAATTTTCTCGCGGCGTTTTTGAACGATATCAATGTCTTGAGCCTTCAAATCGAATGGTGCGCGAAACATGCAAGAGATGGAGATGCGGATCACTTCCTCGATTATTGGGCCGGCGATGAGCTGACACGCGGCCAGGCAAGTTTTGCCATGCCGCCAATAGCAGGACCGGAATCTCGGCAGTATGGTCGTGTGCAGCGCATTTGGATCGCCAAAGCTAGCCATGCGAGATATGCATGGCTCCTCGCGCCGCACACCGGCGCGAGGAGCGGCTAACCCATTCGGGAACGTGACGTGCGTCCCCTCGACTCATTTCACGGCGCCCCGCAGCCGGAAAGCGATGGCCGTGATAAAGCAATTTTGTGTGCTTCATCGCACGATCTTACTCGTCGGCTCCCGCGAGGTATCAATTCCATTGATTCCATGGGCCTGATGATCCGCAACCCGTCGGCCGAGTCGGAACCCTAATCGAGTCGTAGTTCGCTTTTCAAGTGATTCGCGATGCTGACCAGATCTTTCAAGGCATCGTGCAGTTCTTCGCCACTGCGCTCGCCAGATATGCGCGATAGCGCCAACAGCAAGGACTCATCGGCGTCCGCCGCCAGTATCACGCTGCCGGCATAGTTGTATTGCAACAATCTTTTCAACGTTTCCGGATCTTCCGGCAGCGCGCCCAGCGGGCAGACCATCTCCAACCCGGTGGGCGTTTCGTCAAAGTGGACGGCCAGATTCTCTTCGAAGAACAGTACCGGATCCTCGTCGTCCCATTCCAATCCCAAGGTTTCATACAACAGAGATAACAAGCTGTACATGTCTTTTCCACTGTTAAACGAGCGACGACAATCCTCGCGCCTGCTGGTGCACGCCGGCATCGCCGATGCGCTTCGCGTAGGACAGGTTCAGCAGCTGCCTGAATGGCAGCGTCTTGAGGACTTTGTTGCCGACCGCGCCTGTGTTTTTTTCCTGCACCTCCAGGTTACCGCCGTCCAGGAGCACGGCGCGGAACAGGCGCTTCATGGATTCTGTCAGTCCGGCCATCGGGCGGCTCGGCAGGTGCCCCTCGTGCTGCGCGATAGCCTCGCGCTTGATTTCGGCGTCCAGCATCCCGGTTCGGTCTTTGCCGCTCTTGCAGTTCCAACAAGGGACCGCGCCGATCTCATACGCGAGCATTGCTACTCGCTGGGCGGCCTTGTACGGCTCTCCACCGTCCTTGTGGTGCGCGTGCTGCGCCCAAATTTCCTTCAATTGCGTAGCCATCGTCCTGATACGTTCCGCATTTTCCGGCCGTCCAGTCAGATATTGGCCGACCCAGCCCCCAAGCGGCGCAGCGGGATTCAGGTCGGGCCCGAGCAAGGTGTGCAAAGCCTGTTCGTTCATCTTGTCCGACTCACGATGACCGAGCCCAAGCTTTAACGCAGGCTCGTTGACGCCGAAATTGAACGCGGCTACATCCAGACGCACTTTTACGTCGCGCAGTTGACCGTCCTGATCGCGAACGCTCAACGCGATCGGTTGAATGCGCCCGCTTAGCGCCTTCCAGGCTGCCGCCTGGTCCCGCAGCATGGATTTTTCGTTGCCGAACGGCGTGAGAAGCGAACAGGACGCGAGCCTTAGCGTGACGGTTTCGCCGGCCAGCGCGTTGTGCAACTTGTCCGGCTGAGAAAAAAGGGCGGCGGCAGCAACCTCTTTCGCGCGGCGAATCGCTCCTTGCTCGCGCAACACGGGATCGTTCAGACCGAAAGGCGATAGAACGCCGTGGCGAATGCCTTTGAAGAGCAGTTTGCTCGAGCCGTCTTCCTGCAAGGCAGCCAGTTCCGACTGCCATAGGTTGGTTGCATGCTGCGCTTCCGTCGTGGACGCGCTGCATACTCCCTGGTCGTTGTACGGGCGTTCGAAAATGTCCCGTGTGCCGAGCTTCATTTGTGAAGCCGGCGTCAGTTCACAACCGTATTTGCGACCGTCATATGTCACCGTGGTGGTGATGGTTTTCCACTCCTGCTGATTGAGCAATTCGGTACCGGCCTGACGTAGCAGCTTTCTAGCTTCCTGGAGGGCGGTGCTTGGCGCAGTACGCATATTGCGCAGGTGGCGCGCGATGATCTGAACCAACTCGTCGTTCAACCGCTTCATCGAAGCCGTATCTTTGGGCAGGACCGGCCGGTCTTCATTGTATCGGCTGGCGCTCAGCTGCGCGGACATATTTTTTAGCAGCTGCGCATCGGGTGTGTTGCCGTATCCAAGCTTGTCGAGTGCCGCACGGGCGGCATCCAGCTGATGACATTGCAGCGTGAAAGGCGCATGGAGCGAGCGGCTATCCGAAGACCGCAATTGCGAGGGGAGCATGTCATGCGCGAGCATTTTGGGATAGCTGATTTCCGGCCGTTCTATCTTGTGTGGAGTCGGATGGTTGTCCGGGGCGATACCTCGATGTCGGTAGGCCACCGTAGTGCGCCCCAAAGGAAAAAGGTTTCGAATATTCATCTCTGCTCAGAACGGTTTTTTCAGCATATGCTGGTTGCCAGCTTATGACGGAACTCGGTTAATCGATATCAAAAAATGGCTCCATCACCGAAATCCGCATTCGATTTCGGCAATCTGATCGCGGTGCTTGTAGGTCTAATGTGCACGGCCATCGACGATGGTCGTCTGCTTCCCACTCTTGCCATATGCGTAGGCCCCGGCATAGAACGGATTCCTGAGCACCGAGATCACGTTACGGTAACGTATCAGCGTCCAGTCGAAATGCGTCAGGGTCCTGCCATCGGTCGGACGCGGAAAGTGGATTTGTTCGGCCTGTAACGACAGGAAAGCCTGCCGTGCGCTACCCAGTTCGCGAAAGCGGGTGAAGATCATGCGTATCACTTCCTGCTGCCGTTGGTTGGGATCAAGACCCAGGCCGACATCACGATGCCAGAGATAGCCAATCGGCACGCTGATGCGCAATTCACCGCGCTGAGCCTTGGAACGCGCGGCATCCAGCATGCGCGTTCATAGCACGTTGAGCTCGAATTCGCTAATGTTGCCCTTCATGCCGAGCAGCAGCCGGTCGTTCGGTCGGCAGGGATCGTACACGCCATCAAGGTCGATGACCCGCGCCTCGACGAGACCACACAGTTCGAGCAGATGGTGCCAGTCGCGCCCGTTACGGGCAAGACGTGATGCATCCAGGCAAAGGACAGCTCCGACTTCACCGGCACAGGCAATGCCACCAGCCGCTCAAAGCCGGGCCGGGCCACCGTTCCGCTCGCCGATCGACCCAGATCATCGTCGATGACCTCGATATCGCGAAACCCGCGGCGCTTTGCTTCTCCCACGAGTTCGTACTGGCGACGCTGGCTCTCGAGGTTCATCTGGACCTGGGCCTGCGTCGACTGACGGACATAAACTACTGCCTTGCGCTGGAGAAGGGGCGCCGGCAAACGATCAGCGTTCGTCATCGTCACGCTCCTTCCCGGTGGTTGCGCCGGCGGCTTGGATCATCAGGCTTGCATGATGCGTGATTACCTTTGCGCGTTGCGCCGCGTTCATTCCCTGAAGCTCGACGTTGTCGAACACCATGTTCATCTGGCGCGGCGTCACCGCCGGCGATTGCGGTCGTGCTTGAGCACCCCTTGGCAGCTGGCCCATTGCGTTTCTCCCGGCGAAGGTGGAACTGTCCGGCGAGTTTGCTCGCAAGCGCCGATCAACAAGCAGCCGATGCAGGGCGCATAGCACCGCCACGGTAACCCTCGGCTCGCCGAGCTCCATGGCGGAACACACTGCGCGATCCAGCATCCACGCTGCCACCACCTTGACTATTCCAGGGCCCGCGTCGACATGCACCACGCGGCCGCCGCTGCGATTCTCTACGTCTCGAACCTTGACGCGGCGACCATACGGTGGATGCCAACGACAATGGACTTCAACTTCCTGCCCGGTATGGGCTGAATGTATGCGAGCTTGCGGCAGGCAGGAGGTATGGCTTTTTGCAGACGAGGTTGGTTTCGCGAGGCTTCCGCCAATCCTCTATTCGCTTGTTCAAACGTGCCTCGCCAACCACATCGACGTCTACCAGTATCTCGTCGATTTGTTTAAGGCCCTGCCGCATGCAAAAACTGCCGAGGATTACGAGGCGCTGCTTCCATGGAAGCAGGGCCGGCGCCTTCCCGAAAAAAATCTATAAGTCCAATCGCCGGCAAGGACGTGCTTCAATGCCCGTTTACTCAAGGGCCGACTCTACGCGCCGGTTCTGAACCGGACCTACGTCGAGATGGCTGCCCATTACTCGATGGCGATCATCCCGGCACGCAAACGTCGGCCCCGCGACAAGGCGAAGGTCGAGCAGTCGGTGCTCCTGGCACAGCGCTGGATTCTGGCGCGGCTGCGCAACCAGCGGCTGTTCGGCCTCGACGAAGCCAATCGCGCAATCGCCGCGCTGCTTGTCGAGCTGAACAACAGGCCGTTCATGAAGCTGCCCGGCTGCCGCCGCTGCGCCTTCGTGGAACTTGACCGCCCGGCACTTCGCCTCCTGCCAGAAGGCCTAATCAGTATGCACTGTGGAAGGTTGCGCGTGTAGGCTTCAGGTTATTCGCAGGTTAGCTCGATGGTCGCGGAGCCTGTGTAGACGCCGGGTGGCACGGGGTCGGGGTTTATTTTGACGTCGTACGTGGGGCCGACAGACAGCACCCACCCGGGCGTCGTGCTGGAGTCTGCGGTTGGGATAAGCCAGTGCAGAGGCGTGCCGTCCGGGTCGCCGGTCGTTAGGTCACCATAGCCGGTCGTGGAGGTCGCGGACGGTATGACGCGGATCGCACCGGTGCCGGTGCTGCCCGTGACGAGCTGTTCCTGGGCGGCTGCCCCGGTGGTAGTGGTGAGCCGCACGTCCTTGACGTATTCGACGGTTAGGCCGGGGTTGGCGGGCGCGGAGTTGTTGAAGGTGACGGTGGCGGCCGTATAGTTATGGTTGACTTTTAGCAGGAGTTCCGCCTTACCCGATGCCGTGGCGCCGGGCTGGAGGACAGAGGTGACGGTGAGGACGCCTTTGTCGCTGTCCAACGCCGTGGTTCCGAGCCGTTGCGCAGTGCCGTCACATGTGCCGTCAGAGGTGAATCCGTTCGATGTAAAGGACCACGTCACGGCGTCGGGTGGCGCGGAGGATATGGTGCATTTCACGGCGTCCAGCTCGAAGTGCAGTTTGGTGCTGACCGGGGCGGCGGTAGCAGTGTTGTGGAAGGTCGACGCCGGGCCAGTGCAGCTTACCGTGTCGGCGGCGGGCGCGGGTAGGGCGGCGGTCAGGGCTACGAGGGCGAACACGGCGTGGTGGACGGGATATTTCATAGGGGTGCTGAGGAGTGGGTGCGGGTGGGAGGCGAGCACACGCGCAGAAGCCCGTGGGCCCAACTTTTCCATCGTGTTTCATATGCCTGCACCCGGGCAGCGGCCTCAAAATGGGAGGCACCTCGCCGCCGGGCCTGCTCATAAAGCCGCAGGCATCGTTCGTGGTGGTTGTTTAATGCTCGAGGAGAAATGGCGGGGCCCTCGGCGCCAAACCAGACGCCCAGCCAGTCGAACCCCTTCTCGAGGCGTCCGGTCTGGGTCTTGTCGGGATGGCGCTCAAAGCCGCTGAAGTTAAAGAATTCCGCCAGCCGCGCGATGGACCGTCGAAGCGTCCAGCGTGATCGCGCGAGCAGCAAAAAATCATCCATGTATCGGACATAAAACAATTCATGTGGACTCTGGCTTCGGTAATAACCGTCAATATGGTGCAGCAGGCTGCCACCGATCAGGGGACTCAGTGCGCAGCCACGCGGTATGCCGTATGCCGGCGTGTGTATTTCACCGCCCTGCTCGACGCTGTAATGGAGATACTGGTAAATCAGCTCGCGGCAGACCGGATCTGGCACATGGCGGTTTACCAGTGCCATTACCTCCGGCTTGCGGATATGTTCGTAATACCCCCGGATATCCGTCCGGTGCACAAACCGGTATATCCCGCTGCGCAGAGCTTCACTCACCAGCCGTAGACTGGCTCGAACTCCCGCTCCCTTCAGATGGGTACAGGCTTCGTGCTGCGGCAACTGATGTTGCACCTGTAACGCCACCCATTTCAGGACCAGCGCGTCCGGCGCTGACCACATGGCCAATGCGTCCTCCCCACGACCTTGCACGAGCATCGGTGACAGTCGGTACCGGCCATCCCTGACAGCACGATACAGACTGGCCCCGCGCTCTGACCATCGCCAGCGAAGATGCCAGACATCCGCGTTGGGTGGATGCCGGGTTCTTCGCTGGCAGAGCCATTCAAATGCGGCCTGCCAGGCAGCATACTGATCGTCTGTAGCTGCTGGCAGCATGCCCTTACTCGTAGGTCATATACAGCGTCGCGGTGCTAGATACTTTGCCCGGCTTTAGGACGTCGGACTGCGTATCTGCGGTTGCGGCCGAGCGCACCAGCTTCGCGAGGAATGTCATGTCTACGCCACCGTTCGACACCGGGTACTCCACAGGTGTGGTGCCGTCCGGTTTGATCTGCGTATCCTGTGCCGGACCACCAAACAGGGCTACCGCAACGCCGGCCGCAGCGTCGTCGCCACTTTCTTTGTTGGCGAAATCTGTGGAGTCTGTACCGTCAGCCGTACCGACGCCCATGACCGAGACCTTCGTCACGCCGGAATCACAGTTTGTCAGGGACAGGGTGAAGGGTTTGAGTGCTCCCACATCGCCCTGAGCTGCCAAGTCAGTCGAAGCGACTGAGCCAAGGCTCACCGAGACCCCGTCGGCGGTCCAGCTTGGCGTGCAGGTCTTCCCGACGACCGTGGCAGTAATGTTAACGGTCGCCGAGGCGGTATTCGCTGTGGCTGCCTGTGCGCCCCATGATGCGGCAAACAGGGCGGCGGTAATCACACCCAGGGTGCTGATTTTTTTGACAGTCAAAGACATGCTATTTTCCTTTGGAAATAAATGCGGTAAATACCGCTGGTTGAAAAAACGTATTTGAGGAGAGTTACTGACAGACCTCCTCTGTCTGGAACAGGGGGACTTGAAGCGCCGTTTTGGGCAACTGGTAATGCACCGTGCACTGTTGGTCCGGGGCACTCCCCCATTGCGCCTTCAGATTGCCGTCCTGTGCCAGACCGGACAGATAAACCTGCCCTCCGTCGGCCACTAAGCCGCTGCTGTTGCCGTCACCGGTGCTGACCGTGGTGCCGAATGGCAGCGGTTTTCCTTGATGAGTTAGCGTGATCAGGGTCCGGGCGCCGTTATGCGCGGTGAAATCCGCTCGCACCAAGGCGCCTTGCGTGGGCACGACGCGGGTGACCGGATTATCAATATCCGTATGGTCGTCCAGGCGACTGACGTCCAGAGCGACCCGGTTTTCCCGGTACGCACTGGCGTAAGGCACCACGGTGTATCCCCGCCAGTCGGTGTGAATGCCGGTACCGTTTTCCACCGGCACGCCGGCGGCGCCCGGCGCGGCAACCAGGACATTCGTCGTCCCGAGTGACTGCCCCAGCGTCAGGCCACCGCCGTGCAGCACCGCTGCGCCCGACGCGCCGTAGCGCACCTGACGGTAGTTGCGGCTGTATCCATAGCCGACGGACGCTTTGCCGTAGGTGCCCTGATACCCGAGGCTGACATCGCCATTGTTGCCGTCTTCACGCCCGTATCCCTGCGCCACACTCCAGCTAAGGTTGTCTTCGGCCAGCGCCGTTCCGCCGAGCGCGGCTTGGTGACTGATGTTGCCGTTGGTATCCCGACTGGCGTTGTAATTCGCCCACACGGAATGTTGATGTGCCGCGCTGTCGCCGTGCGGCAACCACTTATCCAGTGGCAGGGAGAGGGACAGAAACAGTGTCTGGTCTGGCCGCGGCTGTCCGCTCACCCGGCTGTAGCCGTAGGAAAGGCTGTAGCCAACGTGACCCAAGGTGCCGCTGAAGCCCGCCTGCAGGGTGTTTGTGGTCGCCGCGTTGTGCCAGTAGGTCTGGTGAGTGCCGGCCAGATAGAGGGAGCCCAGACGCCCGATTCGCTGGGAAACGTTGACTTGCAGACGCCCCCGCTTGCTGCTGTACAGATTGTAGTAATTCAGCCAGTTCTGCGGCAACGGGCGACCGGCCGCATCCACGGTGTCTGTGTCGTAGAGCCAGCCGGACATGCCTTTCAGCGCGGTTTCGTCCAGGGTGTGGAATCCCTGCGTGGAGTAACGGTAGCCCATCAACTGGAATGTGGTTCCGGTGGAAACCAGCGAGCGGCTGTACAGGAAGCGTATGGATTGCCCGTTATGATGAGAACCATCCGCCAGCGTACTGCTGGCCTGGGTGATGTCGGCTGACAGCGCGCCCCAGCGCCCCATGTCGAGGCCGACCCCGAGCGCCAACGCCCAGTACTTCTCGGCCACCTGCAACCCACCATAGGCAGTGATATGGTGTGGCAGGCCCCACAGCACGGTTCCCTGCGCAAACATCGGGCTGCTGTAACGGTCGCTGGAGTTGCGGTAACGCCCCGCAGTGAAACTGTAGCGGATATGTCCCTCGCGCTGCAGTACCGGCACGGACGAATACGGGACCGTGAAAACATGCGTGGTCCCGTCCGCCTCGGTCACCGTCACTTCCAGGTCGCCACCGGCTGACATGGGGTAAAGATCGTTGATCGCGAACGCGCCCGGCGCCACGAAGGTCTGGTAAATCACATTTCCGTTCTGACGGACGCTGACCTTTGCATTGCTGTACGCGGTCCCCTTGATTTCAGGAGCGAAGCCACGCATGGTGTCCGGATACATGCTGTCATCCGTCGCCAGCTGTGCACCGCGGAACGAAAGGGCATCAAACACATCGCCGCCGGTGGTGCTGTCGCCCAGCGTCAATTCGCTGTGCCACGGAACGATGGTGCGCTGAACATAGGTGTTCAGATGCTGCCAGCGGTTCTGGTTACCGTAACGGCTTTCGTAGCTACTCCAGATGCTGTTATCCCGCAGTCGCCACGCGCCGAGATTCACCCCGCTGGTCAGATTCAGATAGAGGCTGCGGCTGTTGCCGTAACTACCGAAGTTATCGCTGCCGCTGAACTGATAACTCAGCATGGCGGCGTTGACGCCCTCGTCCCACCGTTCAGGTGGAATCCAGCCGTGCGGGCGGTTCAGCAGAGCCGCCTGCGGAATACTGACATCCAGCCGCATTTTCTGGAAATCAAAGGCGGTGTAGGCTTGAGGAATGTATTTCCCGGGCGACACGCACTGGTCATCCGGTTGTGACGCCAGCGCCGGAAAGGCAGCCGTGTTGACCCCCAGGTCAACCAGATCCTTTCTATTCAGGCAGGCCATCAGTCCGGTGCTGTCATGGATATCGCCATCGTCGTGTGGCGTACTTGCCCCCGATGCGGCGGATGTGTCTTCCGGCACGTTATCGACTGCATCATGTACGGCAATAAAACGGATGGTACGGGACGCCACGCTTTGTCCGTTGACGTAAATATCTACGGCATAAGCCCCGGGAAGCTGCGCGCCGCCCGACTCGAAACGAGACAGATCCGCCACCGACTGAGGGTCGCCGGAAATCATGGCTGGATCGAAATGCAGCCCGGCATGTGCCGGCCCCGAAAATACCGCCGCAAGCGCTATTGTCAATGGAGCAAGCTTAAAGCAGCCTGGATAGTTTTTTTGTTTACTCATTTGATGGCGAATCCTACGCATGGGGCAAACAGAGACTCCGCGCCAGTTATTCCCGGTTGGGGGCAAGAAACGTATTGGCTTGTTTATTTAATTACCGAGCTAATCTCTTTTGTGATGGCGCCGTAATCGTTAATAACGTGAAATGTGATGGTGCTCCCGCTTGCTCGCGGTAATGCCTCGGAGTTATGGTCCTTGGGGGCGACCATAATATCCTTCAACTCAACACCGCCAATCTTGATATTCACCAGCGTGATGTAATAGGGCGTCGGATTGCTAATGTCCAGCCGACCATCGGCGCGACGGAACTCCAGCAGGGACGGAGCCTGATCCGGGGATGGCTTCAGATTGGAGGGGCGGACGAAAAGCTTGATTCGGCTGGCAGCGGCTACGCGCAGCACATTTCCCGCTTTCTCCGTTTTCTCGTCAAAGGAGGGGATGGCTTTGGCGACAAAATAATAAAGCGACTCTTTGTCCTGGGGCAGGTCACCCCCGGCGCGCACCAGGCGCAGGGTGTTCTCGTTATGCGGCCCACTCAGATACAACGGCGGCGTGACCACAAAGTTGTTGCTTTTATGGCCCGACGCATCTTCCACCCATGATTGAACCAGGAACGAGTCCGTGGCGGAAGAATTATTCACCGACAGGCTCTGCTGCCGCGAATTCTCCGGATAAATGATCCGGGTTCCCCGAATGGAAATGCCACCCTCCGCCATAGCAGGCAGAGAAATCAAACATAAGCAGGCAACAGCGGCGGCCCTCTTAAGAAAATATGCTGACATTGACATCTAACTCCGCAATATTAATGAACTGCATGTCTTAGAACATTGACCACATTTTCGGCTCGTATCGCCGACGCCTTTGGCATGGTGTCATTTAGCAAGCTCGCGATGGGAGTACGGCAACCGGCTGTACATATCGCTGTAAGAGATGCTGTGCGTGAAAACGAGGCAGGGTCGCCGTGTCTCACATGTGTTTTACCAACTGCCGTTTCCATCCAACGCCGGCATCGACGACGGATCGTCGGGGTCGGGAAAGAGCGTTTTCTGCAGGATGTCGCTCTTGAACGCCTCGATCATGTAATCCTCGACGGTCTGATCCGTCACTGTGTTCTGCTGCAATTCCGTTTGCGACGCTTGCTGGTCGGCGTCGGAACGCAGGCTACTGCGCACGATGTCGGCAAGGGATCCGCTGGCCGATTCCATATCGACTTGCTGTTGTCGAGCCGTGCTGTAGACGGCATTAACTGACTTGATCATCAACAATTTCCTCATGTGTAGCGGCATCTTGTTCGCCGCGATCGTTCGGCGCTTCGAGTCGCCGCAATGCATCCGTCATGACGTTTCGCGCGAGCGCATCGGCGTCGATGGCCTGCGAAACGTCGAGGCAGGCGGCCAAGGCGGCGCCGCTCAATTCCCGCGCCACGTCGCAGGGATTGAATTCCGCGATTTCCTCGCCCCATTCGACGATGAAGGCGGGCACGTTGGAGCAAGTGACTTCAACGCCCGGGTAGGTCTGCGCGAACCGTTCGCGTATCGCGGGAGCAATGCGCTTCGCGCTGTCAGGTATCGACACGCGCACGGGCTGGTCGCCGCAACCGCCATTGCGCGCGGCGAAGTCGTCGGCGAACCGCTGCATGAGCTCCGGGTCGCTCAGAAACTGCCGCAAGGATTCCTGAACTTCCTGCGTAACGCGTTCAAGCAGCGTCACTTTCAGGCGCCGGCATTGCATGAGGTAATCGGCAAGCTGTTCGACGACGAAACGGAATCCCGCTTCGTAACCGTCGCGTGCCGCATGCTGCCAGCACGCCTGGGCTTCGTCGCCGGCCTCGCGCACGAGCTGTTGTGCGCGGCGCTTTGCTTCGCGCGTCAGGTTTTCGGCGTGGACCGCCTGCGACAGCGGTTTGCGCTTGATCAGGACGCCGCCCGTCGGCGCGATCGAATCAGGGCATTGTCGAATGGTCAACGAGGGCATAGTTCACCGCTAAAGAAAAGAGCGAAGGGTTCCAACTCGCGTCGTCGGTTGCAATCTGGCCGCCTGCGTGCCGAATCTGCCGCAACGGATCGAACGCCTTCGGATACAAAAGCGGGACACGCTGTCGCAACGCGCTCGGCAAGCGCGCGAGCGGCGCAGCGATACATTCGATTCCGGCAGCCAGCACGTCGACGTCGCTCGCTCGTGGCGAGCGCGGCGCGGCGGTTGCGTCCGCTTGTAGCGGCACGCACATGAAGCGTTGCGCGATCGGGTCGAGATCGAAGTAGCGGCGCTGTTCGATCAGCGCGGCCCGCAGACGCCGCACCCCGATCAGGAAGCAGATGCGCGGCAGGCGTTTCCAGTGATCGAGGCATCGCCGCGCCACGGAATCGATGTTCGGCTCGAAGTCGATTCTCGTTTCGAGGCCGTAGTGATCGATCAACAACTGGTTGGCGATGCTGGCCGGGCAGCGATCGAGCGCGATTGCCGGCAATGCGCTGCGTTCGGGATGCGCGTACGCATAGGGCGCATACATGATGTTCAGAACCGTGACCGGATTCATGCGGATTCTTCCGACTCGTCGAGAGCCGGCTCGACACGTTCGCCTGAGTGTTCATCCGCCGCCGCGTCGCCACCGTCGTCGGCCGTTTGTGCTTCGACATCCTTGGCGCGGGCGAGCCGCGCTTGCCGGCGCCGCCGTACGAAGACGAGCGCGCCCGTCGCGGACACCGCGAGGAAAGCCGGGATCGCGAGCAGCCAATAGAGCCAGGTCGTGCGTCCCGAAGCGGAGGGCTCGGTCGCCATCGTGCGGAACACGGATGGCGCTTGATACAGGAGGACCGAGACGTTGTCGTAGTCGATGTTCGCGAAGCTGTTCTTCACGAAACGCTTGACCTCGCTGACGAGCACGTCGTGATTGACGTCGTTGCGATAGGTGAGGAGTACGGCGACGTGCATCGGCGGTTCGCCTTTGCCGACCGTTTCCTGCTGCAGCGGATAGCTGACCTGAACGCGTGCGCTCACGACGTTGTTCATCGCGGCCAGATTCTGTTCGAGACGTTGCTCGACGGCTGAGAGAAGCCGCGCCTCCTCGGCTTGCGGCGACGCGACAAGCGCATCGGCCGGGAACGCCTCGGCAACTTCGACGCGTGCCCGCGAAGGCAGGTTGTACTGTTGCAGCAGGTCGACGGCAGCAGGGAAGTCGGCTTGCCCGACCGAGACAGTGAATCCCGACTTGCCGAGATCCTGTTTGTCGATCGAGAGGTCGTGGGCCTGCAGCACCGCGACCACTTCGTTGGCCTGTTGCTCGGACAGGTTGTGCAGCAATTGCTGCTGGTGGCATGCCGAGAGCAGCAGCACCGCAGGCAACAACGTTAAGGAGGCGAGGCGTTTCATGGCGTTATTGCGCTTTGACAATCGTTTCCACGGCGGAGACGGCTTTGCGCGTGAGCGCGCTTGCCAGCGAGACGTAGATGTTGTAGTTGGAGATATCCGTCTGGAGTTTGACCAGTTGGCCAGGATTGGAGAAAGAGGTCGAATCGGAGAAATGGCCTTCGATCGCGGACGTGTAGGCATTAGCGTCGCCGTTCGCGTTGGCGAGCGTGCTCTTCAGAATGTCCTCGAGTGCGGCCGGCTGAGCGTTGGAATCGATCTCGCTGAGATTCGGCAATTCAGCGGCGGCGTGAATGTTCGTGATGTTCATGGGCATGGACGCGGCGGAGCGCTTCGGAATGAAGCAATCCGCGAAACGGCGTTTAACGGAAGTTGGAAACGATGGACGAATCGATGTCTTTCATCGCCTTGACCGCGCTGCTTTGCGCGTTGCGATACAGGTTGTATTCGGACATCACTTCCTGATACCTCGCAAGGTAGGTCGGATCGGATGGGTTGTTCTCGAGATCTTGCTGCGCCTTCGCCAACTGATCGCTCAGATCCAGTACGCCGCTATCAAACGATTCGCCGATATCCTCGACGTACCCGTCGTAGACGCCGAGGTCATCGGTCAGGTTACGCACGGAAGTTTGGTTGTTGGTGCTCATCAATAATTACCTGTTAAAGGTTGAGGGAAATACCAGGATGCGTGATCGAGCAGGACATACCCCTCGCCGCCTTCCCGATAGGACTTGCCTTTCAGCCAGTCGGTCCGCATCGCGATCTTGAAATCGACGCGACGCGTGCCCCACTTGTGACCGAAAGACAGAACGAGTTCCTGCAATGCAGCCAGTTCGCCATCGTTGAGCGCGCCAGCCACCTCGAAGGTCGTGCCATGCGCGCGGGAAAGCTCGCGGTATCGCACGCCGTTGCGTTCGAGCGCCGCGCGGGCCTCGCGTCCGATTGCGGGCACGCTTGCGTATTGCAGGTCGATCTGTTTCGCATAGGGCGCCGCTTGGCGTAGGCTTGCGAGCGCTGCGTCGCGCGCGGTACCCGCGGTGTTTTCGGTGACGACGAGCACGGGGCGCTCGGGGTGATCGAGACGTACGGTGATGAAATCGGCGCCTTGCGTATCGAGGAGCTGTTCCAGCCGTGCGCGTTCGCCGGCGGCCGAGACGACCGAAATTCGCTCCTTGGGGCCGGCCTTGAGCACGACCTGCTTATCCCATTCGTCGCCGTCCTCTGATGCGCTGACGACGTAGATCTTTCCATCCCGGCCCGGCAGCACGTCGTTATGCGTGGGAGCATGGGCAAGCAGGCTGCTGACGCTCGCTACCTTTTGCGTGCGGACGTATTGCTGCAGTTGCCAATAGGCAATGCCCGTCAGACCCGACCCCAAAAGAAGTACGGCGCCCACCGTGGCGGCGAAGCGGATTTTTCCGCTGCCGCGATTGCCGGTTTTACTCGGTTCTTCGATTGGGTAATCCGGCGCAGCATTCATTCGAGCAGGATTATTCAAATAGCTGGAGACTTCGTCGCTCCACTCGTCGCGCTCGGTTTTGATGGCAAAAGCGATATCGCCGAATTGCAAGACGCGATTGAATTCACCGCACCGGGTCTCGATATTGTCCGGGCTCAGAAAGTCGACTTGAAAATCGCATTGTCCATCGCTGGCTTCATTTTCGTCAGACGATTCTCCGATGGTTTTCCCCAGGCCGGCGCCATTATTTTCATCGGACTCATCGTTTCCGGCATGCGAAATTCGCACGCGAAAATTCGGCCTGTCCTCATGATAGGGAATATAGAGCGAGTTTTCCGCGTAAAAAAGAGAGTGCTTCCCGGTTTCGCCATTATGGCTGTTTCCAGAGTGGTCTTTCGTCACACAAAACAGAACATTATCGGTCGGAAGTGTAATATCCACCCCAAAAAGGGGGCCGAACAGTATTCTGAGGCATCGTGTTTCGCTCATGCAGTTCGAGTTACTCATCTATCCGATCACCTTAATTTCCAGATCCAGATCACTTCGTGTTTATTGGCGCGTTTCTTTGAATCGCGCAACGGTTAATCGGCCGTCAGCCTTTCGGTGGCTTGATTGTGGGCGCCGCCGTCGGGCTGGTTGGCCGCTGACATGGCTCGAACTATACCGGGGGCGAGGGTTTCATTCTTCAAATTGTTGTGAACGATTTGTTATAAAACTTTGAAATATAACGCCGGGATTGTGAATGACTGATTTGTTTCTGAAATCCGTGTGTTTTGGGAAATTTTGATTGATTGAAATATGCTACTTGGATAAGCTGCACATCCTGTTGAGGCGTGATCCGGTCGAGATCGGTTGCCGCCTTTCTTAATATTAATTGGAGCCGTAATGGGTAACCGCTTCAAGACAATTGATTGCTCGTTCGTCTCTCCTGGCAGTTGCCAGTATCTTTCCGGGCCGGCAATTTGGTTAATCAAAGTAGTGGCGGATCACGCTTCGATCGAGGTGGTGGTCGACGGCAAAACACGTAATTTGACATTGGATCGGTCGCGATCGATTTTAATTGCATGCATGACAGGCATCAAAATCATATCGCGCGCGCAAGCGTGGAAATTCCACAAAATCCCGGTTTACGAAGCGTCAAAACTACTGGCCTTTCTCGAACACAGCATGAAGCGCGATTTTGGCCGTTCCGGCAGCGGTTGTGGGGTGCGGGAAGTCATTGTCGAGACGCCTGGTGATCTGAATATCTGGAAATTCGAGCGATGGTTGATCGAACGCGTGATGGGCGGTGGCTCCCTCGATGCGCGATTTTTCGATTTTCTCCGATCGCAGGAAACGTATGGCCTGGTGCGCTTTTTATTGGGCGAGCGGCTCAGTAACAAAACTATCCCGGAATTGAGCGAGCGATACGGCGTATCGGAGTCGCACTTCAGGCGCCTGTGCAAGCAAGCGCTGGGCAAGAGCCTCAAGCGCGAATTGCGGCAGTGGCGCGCGGCTACGGCGTTACTGGACGTCGTCGAGGGACAGCAAAGCATGACGCAACTCGCCATGAGCCACGGATTCGCGTCACCGTCCCACTTCTCGCAGGAGATCAAGAATCTGTTCGGGCTGTCGCCAGGCCAGTTTAGGCGGAAACATAAGGAACTTCGATGATGAATGTGGATAGGGCGAAATGGTGCGCCGTTTTGACGTGTGCGTTGCTGGTCGCAACGCCGGCAGCGCAGGCGGCGGATTCGGGGCCGTTGGCGCAGCAGGCGCAGGGTGTCGCGGCGACGGCCGAAGCGTCGGCCGTTGGCGGTACGACAACTGTGGCAGCCGAAAACGAACCTTTGCCGGTTGCGGCTCGTGCTGACGTGAGCCGTCCGGACACTGATGCGCCGCATCGCGCCGTGCAGCAAAAGGCCGACGTGTCGGTCGAAAGCGAGACCGATGGTGATGCGTCGCGCGCAGGCACGCAGGCGGGTCAGAATTTCGTGGCGAACGGCGCCGGCATCGATGTTTTGCTGAACGCACTATCTGGCGGGCTAAAAAAGCCTGTGATCCCGAGTGCGAAGGCGAAGCACAAGACGGTGACCGGGGAGTTCGATCTGGCGCATCCTCGCGCACTGCTGCGACAGCTGAGCGAACGCATGTCGCTGCTCTGGTACGACGACGGTTCCTCGATCTATGTCTACGACAATTCGGAAATCAAGAACGCGGTCGTATCGATGCAGAATGCGAACGTCCGCAACTTGCGCACTTTCATTCGTGAAACGCGGCTTTACGATGCTCGCTTCCCGGTGCGCGGCGACGATCTCGGCAACACGTTCTATGTGACTGGCGCGCCGGTCTACGTGAACCTCGTCACCGCGGCGGCGAAGTATCTCGACCAGCTTCACGGTAGTAGCGAGAAAGACAAGCAGGTCATCAAGGTCGTGCACCTGCAGAACAGCTTCGTCAACGATCGTCAATATACGTTGCGCGATAGAAAGACCAACGTTCCCGGCATGGCGACGGTGCTCGCACAGATCTACGGCAGCGCGCAGAACAAGCGCTCGGGTATCGCGAACGTGTCTGACGTTTCGAACGAGGCTGCTCCGGCGCAGGCGGCGGGCGCGCGCGCCAATCCGAATGCCGTTCAGCCGTTCACGCTCGACGCTCCACTTCCTTCGCCGCAGGGTGCGACGCAGGCGGTGCCTGCCCAGTCGAGCACGGGAATCACGATCAATACGACTGACGGCGCGCGCGCTGTCGCCTATCCCGATACGAACAGTCTTGTTCTCGTGGGTTCCCTCGATAAGGTGCTCGACATGGAGTCGCTGATTCGTTCGCTCGACGTGGCAAAACGCCAGGTCGAACTGTCGCTGTGGATCATCGACATCAAGAAAAGCCGCCTTGATCAGCTTGGGGTGAACTGGCAAGGTCGCGTCGGCGTGGGGCCCGTGTCGGTCAGCCTCAATCAGACGGACAGTTCGACGGGCTTCACCACGCTCAACGGCGCCGCGTTTCTGGCAGACGTGACGGCGCTGAGCCAGCAAGGCGATGCCACCGTCGTGTCGCGCCCCATCGTGCTGACGCAGGATAACGTGCCCGCCACCTTCGACAGCAATCAGACGTTCTACACAAAGCTGATCGGAGAGCGCAGCGTGCAACTCGATCACGTCACCTACGGCACGCTCGTAAGCGTGCTCCCGCGCCTGTCGGAGGACGGCTCCCAGGTGGAAATGGTCGTCGATGTGGAGGACGGCAATACGGACACAAGCGGCACCGACAGCAATAGTACGGATGCGAGCACGCTGCCGCTCGTCAATCGGACAGAAATCAACACCGTGGCGCGCGTGCCGCGCGAAATGAGCCTGTTGATCGGCGGCAATACGCGGGACGACGTGAACCGCAGCGAATACCACGTGCCGGGGCTTGCGTCGATTCCGCTGGTAGGCGGGCTCTTCCGCAGCCACACGGAACGGCATGAGCAAGTCGTCCGCGTCTTTCTGATTCAGCCAAAGCTGCTCAAGCCCAGTGCCGCATGGCAGGACGGCCAGGAGTGGGAGGCGGGCGATACGGCCGGCAACGAGACGCTGCGCGCCACGGTCGATCTCCTGCGACCCTACGTGGACAATCACTGATGAGCACGATCATTGGCGGAGCAGCGTCATTTGTTTCGCGCGCCATGCGCGATATGCCAGATGCGTCGGCGCGGCTCGATGCGGAGCCGTCGCTCGACGCCGGGCAGGAAGCGGAAGCGAACGTGGTATTCGACGTCCAGGCGCAAATGGCGGAAGTCGAAGACGAGATGGGCAGCGTCATCGCGCAGTTCGGCCGCTTTCGTACTTCCGAGCGCAAGACGCGCCGTAGCGAGGACTTCGAACGAATTCTCGACTCCGAGCCGGAGGAGAAACTCGGCGATCTTGGAAAGGCGCTCGAGGGAGCGAAGGCGGACCTGGCGACATTGATGCGCGAAGCCCGCCAGCGGTTTCGCGACGACAGCGATCTGCTGCTCGCGTTCCGCGAGCTGCGCCGACGCAAGAAGATCGAAGGCGAGCCCGTGGATCTCATCGAGAAAGCGATCGACGAGGTGCTGAAGGAAGGCGATCAGAAGCAGATCAAGGCGGGAATCAACGTCGCGCTCAAGGCCAAGGTTTTCGGCATGCGCATGCAGCTCGACCCGGCGCGTTTGCGTCAGCTCTATCGCCAGTTTCTGGAGTTCGACGGTACACCGCTCGTTGTTTACGAGGATTGGATCGAGCAGTTCGGCGCGTGCAGACGCAAACGCATCATGGAGTACGTGGGGGCGGCGTTGACCTGTGACATGCAGTCGCTGGATCCGAGCTGTGGTTGCCCGGTCGAGTTCGGTCCGTTGCTTGGCACGCTCGGCAACGTCCGCATGCTTTCGTCGTCCGACGAGCTTTTCGTCGGGCGCATGCTCGGCGACACGCTCGCGCGGGAGAACCGCTATAGCGAGGAATCGGCGTTGCGCCTCATGCTGGGCGGCCTTCAGCAGCCGTTCGACATCGAGACTGTGGTGCTCGACGTGCTGGGCTCGACCTTCGCATCTCTAGACCCGCGTTCGCGCTGCGAGCTGATGCAGCTCGTCGTGCGCGGCTTCGCCAGCATCCCGCTCGCGCTCTACGACGAGCTCGAAGCGCGTCATGCGCTGGTGGCGAAACTGCAGGACATGCTCGGCGAGCTTTATGTTCGGGAGCGCCGGCGCGCGCATCGCGACGCTACCTGCAGTTGACGGAGCTGCATTGTCTTCATTCATCAATCAAGACTCGACTCATGCATAAGAATTTGCTAGCCAAGATACAGTCGCGCCCCGAGCTGATCGTGCTGTTGCTGATGGTCCTCGTCATCGCGATGTTGATCGTGCCGTTGCCGGCATACGTGCTCGATTTTCTGATCGGCTTCAACATCACCACGGCCCTGCTCGTGTTCATGGGGTCGTTCTATATCGTCAAAATCCTCGAGTTCTCGACGTTTCCGTCGATCCTGCTGATTACGACACTGTTTCGGCTCGCCCTGTCGATCAGCACGAGTCGGCTGATTCTGCTTCAGGCCGAGGGCGGAAAGATCATCACGACGTTCGGCCAGTTCGTTATCGGCGATAACCTCGTCGTCGGCTTCGTGGTGTTTGCGATTGTGACGATCGTTCAGTTCATCGTCATTACGAAGGGTTCGGAGCGTGTGGCGGAAGTCGCCGCGCGATTCTCGCTCGATGCGATGCCGGGCAAGCAGATGAGCATCGACGCCGATCTGCGCGCCGGCGTCATCGACAACGACGGCGTGAAGGCCCGCCGCACGGCGCTCGAGCAGGAAAGTCAGTTGTACGGGGCATTCGACGGTGCGATGAAGTTCATCAAGGGCGATGCGATCGCCGGCATTATCGTGATCTTCGTCAACCTGATCGGCGGCATCTCGGTCGGCGTCGCGCAACATGGGATGAGCATGTCCGAAGCGCTGACCACATACACGATCCTGACCATCGGGGACGGCCTCGTTGCGCAGATTCCCGCACTGCTGATCGCGATCAGCGCGGGCTTCGTGGTCACGCGCGTTGGCGGAAGCGAAAAGAATCTCGGCCAGGGCATTGTCGGTGAATTGTTCTCGAATCCGTTCGCGCTCGCGGTCACGGCAGTGCTCGCCATCTCCATCGGCATGCTGCCGGGCTTCCCGTTGCTTGTGTTCGGGCTCATTGCGGCGGCGCTCGGTTCGATTTATGTGCGCAAGCAGTGGTTCGACGGCCGTGACAAGCAACCGGGTGAAAGGTCCGGCGGTCTGGTGAGCAAGGTTGCAGGGGCATTGAGTGGTGGTGGCGGCGGCGTCGGCGACAAGAGCGCGAGCGGCAACGATTCCGATATCGACAAGCTGGTTCCCGAGACGGTGCCGCTGATGCTGATGGTGTCCGAGCGCGTCAAGCCGGTCATCGAGAAGGAGCAGGTAATTGCCACGATTCGGCGCCGCGCGTTCATCGATATGGGCCTGCGCCTGCCCGACATCCACCTGTCCTATTCGCAGCAACTCGATGAGACGCAGGTCGTCGTATTGATCAACGAAATACGCGCGGCCACGTTCTCGATCGCATTCGATCGCATTCGCGTCATCGGCTCGACGCTGGGGCTCGAAGCGTTGAATCTCGATGTCCGGATGTTGCCGGATGGCGCCGGCGGGGATGCGTGGTGGGTGCGCCCGCAAGACGGTTCCCCGCTCGCGAAGATGGATATCCATACGCGGTCGGCGACCGACGATCTCTACGGGCAATTCCTCACGTTGATGCTCCGCAACGTCAACGAATTCTTCGGCGTACAGGAAGCGAAACGCCTGCTCGACGACGTCGAAAAGAAATATCCGGAGCTGCTCAAGGAAACCTATCGCCATGCATCCGTGCAGCGCGTGTCGGAGGTCCTGCAGCGCTTGTTGGGCGAGCGCATTTCCGTGCGCAACATGAAGCTGATTCTCGAGGCGCTCGCGCAATGGGCGCCAAAGGAGAAGGACGCTGTGATGCTCGTCGAGCACGTCCGCGCTGCACTGGCCCGTTACATTTCGAATCGTTTTGCGCTGAATAACCGATTGAATACGGTGGTGCTCTCCGCCGAGATCGAAGAGATGGTCAACAAAGGCGTGCGACAGACATCGACCGGCGCCTATCTGAATCTGGAACCGGCAAAGGCCGAGGAGCTGCTTGACATGTTGGCGCTGGAACTGGGCCGCATCGGGTACTCGCAGCGAGACGTCGTGCTGTTGACGACGATGGAGATCCGGCGCTTCGTGAAGCGTCTTGTGGAAAGCCGATTTCCGGATCTCGAGGTGCTTTCCTTTGGCGAAGTGGCCGACGGTATTGCGATCGATGTATTGAAAACTATCTGAGGACTGAAAGATGAATGTGGACGTGGTAACCCTGGTTAAGGAATCGCTGGACAAAATGGGATGCGGGAGCGCCATCGCTGGCGAGCTCGATGTGCATTCGCCGATCTGCATCGACTTCAACGCTATGCCATCGATGTATGTGGAAGCCGAGGGCGACAAGGTGACGCTGTGGGCAACGCTCGACTATGCGGGCAACGCGCAACTCTCGCGTGCGGCATCGGATCTGCTCGAGTTCATGCTGCCGCGAGGCTCGGAAATTTTCGTCTGCCGTCGCCCGCTGCTGTCGCTCGTCGATGACAGCCTCGTGCTGCACGCTCGTGTGGAGGATGACTTCCTTGCCGATGCGGACACCTTCATGAAGGCACTCGAGGCGTTCTACGAAGACCTGTGCGGCGTGTTCGAGATTCTGGAACGATGATCGTGTCAGCCGACCTGTTGAATCTGCTCAAGCGACGCGCGCATCCGCGCGCTATCAAAGGACCGATCATCGAGGCCCCGTTGCCCCAGGTGTCGATCGGCGAGCTCTGCCTGATTCGCCCTCATGTCCACAGCGAGGAAGTGATCGGTCGGGCACAGGTGGTGGGATTTGGGCGTGACGCCGCGATGCTGAGCACGCTCGGCAGCACTACGGGGCTGTCGCGCGAGGCCGTGCTCGTTCCGACGGGCGAGCAGCTCGCAATCGAGGTGTCGCCGCAAATGCTCGGCACGGTGATGGACTCGACAGGCCTGTGCACTGAAATACTCCGAGCCGAGGACACCCATGTACCGTTCATGATGCCGCGCAGGATGAACGTCGATATGTCGCCACCCGACTATTCAGAGCGTCGACCGATTACGGAGTCGCTTGAAACGGGCATTCGCGTCATCGACGGCCTTCTGACGTGCGGAGTCGGCCAGCGCTTTGGCATCTTCGCGGCGGCGGGTTGCGGCAAGACGTCACTGATGAACATGATGATCGAACATTCGGCCGCGGAGGTTTACGTCGTCGCGCTGATCGGCGAGCGAGGCCGGGAGGTCTCGGAGTTCGTGGAACGGCTCAAGCAGTCGAGCCGGCGTGACAACACGATCGTCGTCTATGCGACATCGGACCGCTCATCCGTTGACCGGTGCAACGCGGCGCTGCTTGCGACGACGATCGCCGAATATTTTCGCGATCTCGGCAAGGACGTGATGCTGTTCCTCGATTCGATGACGCGTTACGCGCGTGCTTTGCGCGACGTCGCGCTTGCCACGGGCGAGGCACCGGCACGCCGCGGCTATCCGGCCTCCGTGTTCGAAAGCATGCCGCGACTGCTCGAGCGGCCGGGCCGGACTGCAACGGGAAGCATCACCGCTTTCTACACGATCCTGCTGGAAAACGAAGAAGAGCCCGATCCGATCGGCGACGAAATCCGCTCGATCATCGATGGGCATATCTATTTGAGCAAGAAGCTGGCCGGCAAGGGGCATTTTCCCGCCATCGACGTACTCAAGAGCGCGAGCCGTCTTTTCGATGAAATCAACCCGCCGGCGCACCGCCAGCTGGCGCGACAGTTTCGGCAGAACCTGTCCCGCCTCGATGAAATGCAGATCTTCATCGATCTCGGCGAGTACAGACGCGGTGCGAACAGCGACAACGATGCGGCGCTCGATAGGCGCGCCGCGCTGGAAGCGTTCTTGCAGCAGCCGTTAGCTGAGGCGTTTGCCTTCAAACGGACCTTGGAGCGTCTCGATGAAGCGGTTCGGTGAAGCAAAAAAGCTGTTGTCACTCTTGCAGCGCAGGGTGAACGCGCTTCGTTGGGAAATGCAACAGCATCGCGACGCGCTCGCCGATGTCGATCGCGAGCTCGCGGGAGTTAGCGCCGAAATCGACGGATTGAAGGAACAACTGGCACGCGCCGCATTTGGCAGGTGCTATGAGCGGAGTGCACTGATGCGCGCGCGCGGAAAGCAGGCTGTCGCGCGGTTCGGCATCGCATGCAGAAAGATGGCGGAAGCCGATTTGATCGAACGCCGAGGTCAAATCGAGCAGGCGCTCCAGGCCTCTCGACAAGAAGCGTTGGCGCTGGAGCAGCGGCAAAACAAACATCGCGACTGGCTCGCGCGGCAGCGGTTGCAGTACGACATGCTGCGCGAGTCCATGATCGAGGCGGAATTAATGGAAGGAAGAGTTCATGCCAATCAACGTTACCAGTAGTGCGCCGGCTGCTGCTGCCGAAATCTCGGTTTCGCAGGCGGATGGTGCATCGGATTTGCGTTCGGCCTACGAGGCCGAATGCAGGAAGACGAAAGTCAACCCTGACGACAGGCGCCCACGGGCCGATAACGGAAAGGCCCGCAAGAAGTCGAGAAAAACGGCCGCGACGATTCAAGGCAATTTGCTTGCCACAGCTGCACATCAGGCTCGCGAGCAGGCCGTGATGCGGTTGGTGGGCACAGCCGCAAGAGCGGCTTCATCCGGTGCATCTTCGTCCGGAGAGGGGGCGTCCCGTTCGCACGGCGGCGTTTCGTCTGACACATCCGGCACGTCGAGTTCGACAACGGATCGTTCTCGTGAGGCCGCGACGCCGCACGATGCTCATGGCGAGACGAGAACGGCTGCGAGCGATATGAACGCTGCCGTTCGTTCCACTGAACAAGATGTGCGAGCGGATGCAAAGAAGGCGCCGGCCGGTGCACAAGCCAATGACGCATCGGTTGCGCGCGATGCGATGCCGACCAACGCTGCGCCGCAGGCGCCTCGCACGATGATGTCCGCAGCATCGATGTCGGCCCGCGGCCAGGCCACGTCGGGATCGACGCGCCGTGCGCAAACGGCGATGAGCCGCGGGCTCAATGCGGCAGCGACAAACGACGTCCGCCCGTCGGAAGGATCGTCGCTGCGCTACAGCTTCAGGACGTGGAACGAGCAGCCGAGCGTCGAGCTTCGCTTCGATTCGAACCTGGCTGCGCAGACGATGACCGCGCACGCGTCCCACGATCGCGTCGCCAACGCGATGCAACAGCACGCCAGCCTCCTTTCGAGCGACGTGACGCTGCGCTTCGAACGTCAGCAGGCTGACGACCAAGGGAAGAATCCGCACGGCTCCAACGAGCAGCAAGACGCGGAGGAGCAATGAGTGTGCCGCTGAAACTGCGAACCCTTTCAGCCGTGGAGTTGCCGCTCTATCAGAGCATGCGCGTGCTGCAAGTGGAAGGCCGCCAGGCCGCGCTTCGCAATGTGCCGCCGCCACGTGGCTATGTTGAGGTGCGTGCCGGGTGGCGTAATCGCGAATACGAAGGATGGGTCGATGGGGCAGGGTTGCTGCGCCGCCGATATTCCGGGCTCGACGGGCTTGCGTGGCATGCGATCGACGAGCGTTATCTGTTCGATCTGCTCAACGAGCCCGGGGTGATTTCGATGATTCCGGGGCCGGCGGAAGGCTGGTCTCACGTCAGATTGATTGGCGTCGTGCAAGAGGCGTTGCCCGCGCAACTGATGCTTGCGTTCGAAGAACCGGGCCATCCTGCCGCGCTATTTGGCGAGTATCCGGAGGTCGGCGTCGCGCTTTCGTCCGGAAAGAAAACCGAGATCGATGCGTTGCCCATCGCGCTGCAATTCTGTATCGGTACGACGCACATGCCACTAGCCATGCTTCGGCGCATCGAACCTGGCGATGTGATGCTCATCGAAACGCCGCGCAGTATCGTCCATGTGGGAGCAAGCCCATTGTGCGGCTTCCAGTACGAAGGAAACTACATCATGCTGAATGAACGAATTGAAAACGAAGACGACCTCGATACCGAATCGAACCTCGGCCACGAGGGCGAATTATCCGGGCTCGAATCCAACGCCGAGCCGTTCGACATCGATGCATTGCCGGTCAGCATCGAATTCGTGCTCCAGCGGGAGCAGGTGACCGTCGGAGATCTGGGCCGGTTTCACGCGGGAACGGTGCTGCCGTTGCGTTCCGATGCGGTTGGCGACGTGGCGATTCGTGTCAACGGGCGGGTGTTTGGTTGCGGGGAACTGATCCAAGTGGGCGAGCGGCTGGCTGTCGAAGTCAAGACGGTGCGGTTCGCATCGCCGGAGTAAAGATCGTGGCGAATAACGAAATTGCTCTCATCGTTCTGCTTTCAGTGGCCACGCTGCTGCCGTTTATCGTGGCATCGGGCTCCTGCTATATCAAGTTCTCGATCGTGCTGGTGCTCGTGCGAAACGCGCTCGGCATTCAGCAGGTGCCGTCGAATCTGGCATTGAACAGCATCGCGCTGATCATGTCGCTGTTCGTCATGATGCCCGTCACGCAGAAGGCCTACCACTATCTTCAACATCATCAGCTCGATATGACGAGCAGCGAATCGGTTAACGAGTTCGTCGACGGCGGGCTTGGCGACTACAAGCGATATCTGCGCCGCTACTCGGACCCTGAACTCGTCAAATTCTTCGAGAAGTCGCAAACGGCGTCGCTCGATGCCGACGAAAGCGACGGTGAAGGCAATGGCGGTGCGGCGACCGAGGCCAATGTGCCGGGCGATTCGCTGTTCGCGCTACTGCCGGCCTATGCGCTCACCGAAATCAAGAGCGCATTCAAGATCGGCTTCTATCTGTACGTGCCGTTTCTCGTGGTCGATCTCGTCGTATCGAGCGTGCTGCTTGCGCTCGGGATGATGATGATGAGCCCCGTGACGATCTCGGTGCCGATCAAGCTCATTCTTTTCGTCGCGGTGGACGGGTGGACCCTGATCTGCAAGGGCCTCGTTATGCAGTACCTCGACTTAATGAAGTAGCAGTGATTCTTGGGAGAAGGGAATGGGTGAATTGGCGTATGCGAGCCATAAGGCGATGTATCTCGTGATCGTGCTTTGCGCGGCGCCCGTCGCCATTGCAACGGCGGTTGGTCTCGTGGTCGGCTTGTTTCAGACGGTGACGCAGTTGCAGGAGCAGACGTTGCCGTTCGGCATAAAGATGCTCGCGGTTTTCGGCTGCCTGCTGATGTTGTCGGGATGGCTCGGCGGCAAGGTGATGGCGTTTTCCATCGAGATGTTTTCGATCGGGCTCAGATGATGTCCGTGCATGCGAGGGAAAATTGGCGATTTTAATGCAGACCTTCTACCGAGAAATCGGCGTGCTCGCGATTGCTTACGCACGCATAGCGCCGGTGTTCTATCTGCTGCCGTTTCTAAACGACCGAGTGATCGTCAACACGGTGCTCAAGAACACGATCATCTTCGTCGTGATCGGCGGGCTATGGTCGAGCATGGGCCATCCGCATGCCGACAGCGGCGCCGCGCTGCTCGCGCTCGCGATGCAGGAGGCGACCGCTGGATTGGTGCTTGGGGTCACGCTTTCGCTCCCGTTCTGGGTGGCGACGGCCATCGGAGAGCTGATCGACAATCAGCGCGGCGCGACGATCAGCGATTCGATCGATCCGGCAACCGGTGTCGAAGCGTCAGTGCTGGGGCCATTCGTCAGCCTGTTCTATGCGGCGGCTTTTCTGCAGGAAGGGGGCATGCTGACACTGGTCGAGGCCATCCGGAACAGTTACGTCACGATTCCCGCGGGGGCACTGTTGCATGCCGACGCATGGCGCTTCGGAACGCTTCTGACCGATCTCGTCGGCAAAGGCCTGTCGCTTGCGGCGCCAGTGTTGATTGTCATGTTTCTGTCAGACGTAATGCTGGGCCTTTTTTCGCGGTTCTGTCCGCAAGTCAACGCGTTTTCGCTGTCGCTGAGCATCAAGAGCATCGTGGCGTTTCTCGTGTTCCATCTTTATTTCGTGCTGGCGGGACCGCATGCGCTGACGCAGTTGTTCAGCCTGCATCCATTCGCGAGCCTCGTGAATTGAGCGATGTCAGAAAAGACCGAAAAGCCGACAGCCAAAAAATTGCGCGATGCGGCCAAGAAAGGCCAGACGTTCAAATCGAAGGACATCACGGCCGTTGTCGTCCTGGCGGTCGCCGCCGTCGCGACCGGCGCGATCGTTGACCTGCGGCGCATCGCGTTCGAGTTCGCACGCGTGGCGATGACCGGTGCGACGCCAGATGCGGCCGAGTACTTCAAGCATTGGGTGCGCCTGTTCTTCATGCTCATCACGCCGTTCGTGCTCGTATGCGCGGCGGCCGGTGCGCTGCCGAGCCTCGTGCAGAGCCGGTTCACGCTCGCGGTCGAGTCGATCAAGTTTGACTTGACGGCCCTCGATCCAATGAAGGGCCTGAAGAAGCTGTTCAGTTGGCGCGCTGCCAAGGAAGTCGTCAAGGCATTGTTGTATCTGGCTGTCTCGGCTGCCGCCGTGTGGATATTCATCGGCTCGGCCCACCGCGAAATCTCCCAGCTCTTTCGCGCGGATCCGGCCCTGCTCGGACATATGTGGGTCAAGCTGACTGGCCGATTCGTCCTGCTCTTCCTGGTCTGTGCCGTGCCTGTCCTGCTGATGGATGCCATCGTCGAATACTTCCTTTACTACAAGGACCTCAGGATGGACAAGCACGAGGTCAAACAGGAGCACAAGGAAAGCGAAGGCAATCCGGAAATCAAATCGAAACGGCGGGAAGTTCACATGGAACTGCTCTCCGAGGCAGTGAAATCGAACATCGAACAGTCGGATGTCATCCTTGCGAACCCGACGCACATCGCGATCGGCATCTATATGAATGCGGATGTGGTGCCCATGCCGTTCGTGTCGGTTCGGGAAACGAATGCGCGGGCGCTTGCCGTGATCCGCTATGCCGAGGAGAAGGGCGTGCCGGTGGTGCGCGATATTCCGCTCGCAAGGGCCGTGTACCGCCGTTCGCGCCGCTTCAGCTTCGTCAGCAACGACGATTTCGAAGCCGTCATGCGGGTGCTCATTTGGCTCAAGCAGGTGGAGGCATCCAGCACCGGGACGGATATTTTTCCGCAGGCCGACGAGAACTCAGCGCACGCGCCGGATTCGGATCGCGATGAGGAGCTGGACCCGCCCACAGGCGGATTCGGCGGACGCGGTGACGTTGGAGCAAAAACCGACCATCCGTCGGAATAACGATTGACAGGCGGCGATAGTTGATTTTTGAAATCGCCTGGATAATTAAGCGCGTAATCTTGTATCGGTGGTTCAGGTGCAATCGAGAAGGCGCTGAAATTTTTTTATTTTAGCGAGGTTGATAGCATGACTCAGAACGAAATGGACCTGAATAACAATGTCGGCGATGCGGAACTGGAGCGCATGACATCGGCGCTGCTCGAAGCGGTGCAGAACGGCGCGACGCTGAAAGATCTGCAAGGCGTTCCGCAGGACCTGATGGACGGCATTTACGCATTTGCCTACCGGTTCTATCAGCAGGGGAAGCTCGACGACGCGGAAGTGTTCTTCCGTTTTCTCTGCATTTACGATTTTTACAACACTGAATATGCGCTTGGATTGGCAGCGGTATGCCAGCTCAAGAAAAATTATCAGAAGGCGATTGACCTGTATGCATTGGCATTTTCACTATCGGAAAACGACTATCGGCCGATGTTCCACACGGGGCAGTGCCATTTGATGATGGGCAAGGCTGCGTTGGCACGCCGGTGTTTCAACGTGGTGATCGAGCGCTCGAACGACGATTGTCTGAGGAAGAAGGCCGCGTCGTATCTGAGCGGGCTCGATGAAGTAGGGGGCGAGGCCAGCAAGGAGCCTTCGACCGAGGAAAACGATTGACCAGGTAGAGGATCAGCATGTCATCTGGAGTGCCGGGCGGATTGACCGCCAATAAGTTTCAAACACACGCATTGCGCGATGCGGCGAGCGGATTGGGCGTGATGTCGCCTGACACGTATCTCAATGTCGTTTCGGCGGCGCAGGAGAATTTCCTTGCCCGCATGTCTCAGCTCGCGTCCGAGCAGTACGACGATTCGCTCACGGTGAGCGGTAGCCGTCTCGATGACATGCCGCAGTTGGCTGTTCCCGGGGAGCGGGGCATTTCGGCTTCGGCGGATGTCCATTCGCAGGGCTCGGTGTGTAGCGGCGATTCCAGCGCGCCCACTCATGGCGCGGCGGCGCTGACTGCGTTGTTGGGAAAGGTCATGAGCATCATCAGTTCGAACAGCATCGCCAAGTTGCAGCAAAACGCGGCGATCTGGAATCAATTGACGGACGCCGTGAAGAACCAGCTCGATGCGCTTAACAAAGAAGTTGACGACGCGACGCAGGCTGCGTCGGATGCAGCCGACGCGGCGGAGGCGGCCGACAAGAATGCGACGCAGGCCGAAGCGGACGCGGCTGCGGCCGATAAGGCCGCTGAGCAGGCTGAACAGGCTTACCAGGAGAAGAAAAGCAGCGGGGCTTCGGGCGACGAGTTGAAACCATACAAGGACGATGCCGAAAAAAAGCGCACGGATGCGGATAAGGCCGACGCCAGTGCGAAGCAGGCGCGCGCCGACGCGAACGACAAGAAGGACGCGGCAGCCGCGGCAGCGACGAAGGCGGCCAACGCGGAGGCGAAGGCGGACTGCGCGGTCGACGACGTCACGAAGACTCTGGGCCCCAAGTCGCCGATCAAGGCGTCGTCGGACGACGCGGCGATGCGCGGCGCCGCCGCGCTGACCGAAATATTCGCGAAGGTGCAGGAGCTGATTTCGAAGGGCAATCTCGACGAGTTGAGCTCGAAGCAGCGTGTCTTTCAAGAGATGCAGGCGCAGCGCGAGGAATCGCTGAAAAAGAAATCCGACGAATACCAAGAGCAGGTCAAGAAAGCCGAGCAAATGCAGAAGACGATGGGCTGTGTCGGCAAGGTGCTTGGCTGGCTGGTGACGGCCGTCAGCGTCGTGGCCGCGGCGTTTACCGGCGGAGCGAGTCTCGCATTGGCTGCCGTCGGTTTGGCGCTTGCCGTGGGCGATGAAATCTGCAAGGCGGCGACCGGCGTTTCATTCATGGACAAGATCATGCAGCCGATCATGGATGCCATTCTGAAGCCGATGATGAGCTTCTTCGCGCAGCAGATTACGAAAGCCTTGGAAGCATGCGGCGTCGACAAGGACAAAGCCGAGATCGCGGGCGCCATTATCGGCGCGGTCGTGACGGGCGTCGCACTGGTTGCCGCGGCGGTCATCGGCTCGTCGCTTATCAAGAGCATCGCTTCGAAGGTAGCGGACCTCGTCGCCAATCAGTTGGCGAAGGTCATGGATTCGACCATCGGCAAAGCGCTGTTGAACGTGCTTGAAAAGGCATCGGAAAAATCGGGGCTACAGGCGGTGAGTTCGCGCACGGCGACAGCGATGGGGCGTCTGCGAAACGCAGTCGGCATTGAGACGCAAGAGGACGAGATGCTGGTGGTCAATCGCCTTGAGCGCGTCAACGTCGGCATGAACCTCGCCAATCAGAGCGTACAGGCCGCAGGAAGCATCGTCGTCGGCATCGAAGAGAACAGGGCCATGCAGACGCTCGCTGCCGTGAAGATGGCGCTCACCGATCTGAAGATGATCGGTGAGCTGCTGAAGCAGGCGGTCACCAATTTTGCCGAGCACAACCGCGTGCTCGGCCAGCTCTTACAAGACATGACGGACGCGGCCGGAACGGAAGCTTCGACGGGCAGCTTGATTCTGCGAAACGTTCGCGCAGCATAAAACGAACGATTTATTTGAATTGTGATTGAGAGGAAAACATGACCGCAGTGATTTCGAATCAGAGCCGCGTTACGGACCTTGCCCTGCTGCGTGAAACCGCCGCCAAGCAAGGCGACGTGCTCGACAAGGCGCAGCAGAGCGGGGCCGCGAAGGCCGTCGCGCAGGCGGATGCGGGCCTCGTTGAACTGATTGGCGGCGCGACCGTCGCGGGCGCGGCGACCCAGGCCGAGGTTTCGTCCGTCGACCTTGCGAGCCCGAGGCTGTCGGCAGATAAGCCGCAGGTGCAGCAGGAAGTTGTCGCGGGGCTCAAGCGTGAGCAGGAAAACCAGGACCGCTTGGGCCAGGACCCCAGCGTGGCGATTGCCGTCGGCACGCTGCTTCAGCAATTTACGGTCACCCCCAAGGGGGCGGAGGCGAAGCAGGAAGGGCGTCAAGCGGATCGAGCAAATGATATCGCTTCCACCGGCACGGACGGCGCGAACAAGCAAGTCGCTTCGCTGTTCGGCAATAGTGCTGCGGAGCAAGCGTTCAGCGTGATCCTGCAGGTGACGACGGCGCTGCAGGGTGCTCGGCAATCCGAGCTCCAGATGCAGAGCAGCATGACGATGGTGCAACACAACGCGGCGGTCGCCGGCGCCGATGCGATAAAGGCGCAGGGGCAGGCCATGCTGACGGGCGCTATCAGCGGCGGCGTACTGCAGGGCTCGCTGGCGACGATGGGGGCTGTCCAGCAGTACCGCGGTCTCAATACGCGTGCGTCGTCGGTCGAGAACGAGCTCAAGCCGAAGGCCGAGCTGCAGCGTTTCGATCGCGAGCAGTCGTTCGAGCTGCGCGGCAAGAGCAAGCCCACCCTTGGCGACGACGAAGTTACCCAGCTCGATGCGAAGCGGGAAGGCGGCGTCAGCGTGTCCCACACGATCGAGCATAGCGGCGATAGTCTTAGCGAAGAGCATTCGCAAGTGTTGTCGCAGGAGCGGCCGGCTCGCCAGCATCGGATCGAAATGCACGACATCAACCATCAATCGAACGAGATCGTGGCGGAGCGCCAGCGCACGACGGGCTCCCTGCTCGACACGAGCGCCGCGATCGCGAAGAACCAGGCGGAGGGCATTTCGGGCATGCAGCAGAGCAATGCCCGTGCGGAGCAGACGCTTGCGCAAAACACCGAGCAAGTGGCGGGAACCGCTGCGAGCGCACATCAGGATAGAGCGCAGCAGATGCGCGAGCTGACGCAAAAGCTGCACGATGCCGCGATGCAGGTCAACAACGCGCAGGCCGGTGTGGCGGGGCAGGTCGCATCGAGCCTCAAGATCTGAGCGTCGTTGCGAAAAGCGCAAGCCGGTGCATCCGTTCCGGCTTGCGAGGATGATATGCGTCCCATGAGCGCGCGATGCTTGGCGTTTTGGGGGAATTCAAGCGCAGCGATCGAGCCGATTCGTTCTTGCATGAACTGATCGGCATGTCGAAAAAGGATGATGATTTACATGTCGAAGTATGAGGAGCTGAAGGCGCAAGCGGTGGCACTTGAAGCGGAAATGAAGCGCCTTCGACAAGGTGAACGCAACGCAGTTCTTCAGGAGGTGCGCGGCAAGGTGCGCGAGTACGAGTTGACTGCGCAGGAGGTGTTCGGCCAGCGGCGGCTTGGCGTGACACGCCGCACCAGCGCCACCGTGCCTGTCAGACCGAAGTACCAGGATCCCGTGACCGGCGCCACGTGGGCCGGCCGCGGGCGCGAGCCGGCATGGATCAGAGGTCGCAACCGCGACGAGTTCCTGATCGACTGGGCTTGAGCGGTGCAGGGGAGTCCCGGCGATCGGCGAGTGAATGGAAACTAACGTAAGAGAAAGGTGAGCGATGAGCGTAGCAAATGTGATGAGTTCGGACTGGCTTGCGCTGCAGCGGCAACGTGCACTGCAAGGTGCGACGCGGCCGTCGAAAGCGGAGGCGGGTACTGACGACCGGACGTCGACCAGCGTTGGGGTTGCGGCCGATAAGGGCAAGCCTGCGTATTGCGCGAAGTTCGACGCGATGTTCAAGGAGACGACCAAGCTTGAATTGTCGAGCGTCTCGGGCATGAGCGACGGCGTCAATGCGAGTGCTTTGGACTCCGGCGTATTTGACGATGCGCGGATTGCGCTGAAGTCCGATGCCACGCAGCGCAATCGCGTGGTGAACGAGGTGAAGTCGAAACTGACGAGCGATTCGTCTTCGATGGACGATCCCGTCATTCAGGGCATGATCGATGCAATGATGAAAGGGCAAGACAATATAGATTTGTATCAACAGATCGTGGCGGGGTTCACGACTTATTTTCAGTCGGTTACTGATGTAATGAGCAGATTGCCCAATTACATCAAGGTCACAACGGACGGCGACGGGAAGCAAACCGTAAGAGTAGATACGGATACCCTTAAAGCCGATCTGATGAATAATGTAAAAGACATGAGTGTGTCCGTGCCACGTGAACAGGCGGCAGCGTGGAGAGCGGAGCTGAGTCCTATTTTTGACGTATCGGACGATGGGGTCGTTTCAGTCAATCAAGATCATTTGAATGCAATGTTAGATGCTTGTAATACTGATTTAAGTGGCGTAGACATGGCCGCCTATCAAGCATGGGAAACGGGTTTTTCCGCTGAGAAAGACAACATCCAGAACGATCTCCAGACCATCGTCGAGAAATATTCGCATCAGAATTCGAATTTCGACAGTATGGTGAAGGTGCTCAGCGGATCGATTGAAACGCTGACAGAAACAGCGAAAGCGTTTCTGCAGATCTGATCAACGGTAGCTTTTTTCTTGCGATGCAGGCCAGCCATGCTGGCTCTATCCATAGCTTCTTGTATTTTGATGTAACGCTTCGAAGAGGACGCAATCATGCCTACAGCGGTTTCCACCGCGCCTAACACCGCGGTGACTTATGCTTCAGTCGGCCTCCAATGTAACATGGATGCCTTCGGAGGCAACGTAACCACGGTGCAAAGTACGCGCACCACCATGCCGGAAGCGGTAGGAAAGGAAATCCCGACTCTCGGACGTGGCGCTTCGCGGCGTGCGAGCATGGCTGATGACGTGACGCATGTGCAGTCGCAAACGCGCGAAGGCGCCGCCACGTTCGTCAGTACCGAGGTAGCGGGGCGCGTGGATGGCGTCGAACCGTTTTCCGAAACGTATCGCCAGCAAACACATCACTATCTGGAAAACCTGCTGCAAGGTGACGCGCGAATCGATTGCGCCGGGTTGTTGCGCACGAGCACTGCGGAAGATAAAAGCAAGCTGAACGATCTTGCGCGAGTCATGCATGGCGTCGAGAACGCGATCGCGGACGAGCCGGACAAGCAGCAATCTCTGCGCTCGGTGAAAGAAGCATTCGGGAAATTCGTCAAAGAATCGAAGGCAAGGAGCGGGAAAGGGAAGGCGTTCTGCCATTCGGAAAATTCCAAGTACCAGGCACTCTGCAAGGAAGTTGCGTCGCTGGCGAAGTCCATCGGGGCGGAACGAATTACCACTCATTTCCGGGAGAACAGCGTCAACCCGGCGCTCGGGAAGTTCGTGGAAGCGAAGATCGGCAAACATAATCTGAGCAATCCGCGGGATCTCATGGATAAGCACGCGGCGGATGCATCGAGCCGCATGGTCAACCACGCCGTTGATATGTTCGGGCAGGCTCGCGATCCGAGTGTGGCCGTTCACGAACTGGCTCACGCGCTCACTCTCGAGGCGAAGGCCGACCAGTTATTGAGAAATCTCAAGCCGGGAATGCCTGCGGATGCCAGCCCGGCAGCGAGCGAACCGCAGGCGGCGGACGAGCCGCCCGTCGATCGCGATCAAGGTGACGTGGACGAGCAGTCTCAGCCGCCCGCGCCCAACAACGGCGGTATCGTATTTAGCCCGGTCATTCATGGGGCCCAGGCCAGCGTTAGCGTGGACATGACGCCTTTCGCCGACGCAATGCGCGATGTGGCCGATGCCATACGCGAATTGAAGGAGCGACGGCTGCCGCAGCAGCCGTCGGAATCCGGAAGCACTTCGGCCGATAATCGATCGGCATCCGACGATGTGCGCAAGGGCAACTCCATTCATCAGGCCGCTGTCAGCCCGGCAACGGTTCCTCCGGCGCCGCCGCATCCGGAGCACACAGGTGGTTCGCCCGAATTAGCCGCTGCTGCCGACGAGCCGACTCGAACAGATTCCGCGACAGGGGCGTGGGTACGTGGAGAAGATGGGCGGCGGACCGTTGCGCGCGAGAACCCGACGGTGAGAACTACCGAGGGATCGTCGAGGCTGGATCCGTTCAGCACTCGTGGCGGCAAGTCGACCGTTGCACCCGAGATGCGATTCGAACTGCCGAAATCGGCGCTGGGCGCGAAAGAGGATTTCAGTGCGCTCGGGGCGACACTTCGCTCCATCTCGCAGCCCATTCGGCCTGCTTCGCAGAATGTTGCCATTCCAGCGGGCACACCGTCGGGCGGCGGCGAGCGCAACGTCGAATCGACACTTTTGCGACGTGGCTCAGAAACGAACACCTCCGCGGACGAAGCGGAAGAGGCGGGTCTTCGGCGAATGACGCCGCTTGCCGACAGGGCGGAGGGGCCGCGCGCGAGCCTGAATCGCTCGGAGTCCGTTGCGCAGGGCAATCAGACAGTTCGGACTGCGGAGGGTGCATCGCGGCTCGATCCATTCGGAACGCTCGGCGACAAGCCGGCTGTTGCACCCGAGATGCGGTTCGAACTGCCGAAATCGGCGCTGGACGCGAAAGAAGATTTCAGTGCGCTCAGGGCTGCGCTTCGCTCTACCTCGCAGCCTGTGCGAACTGCTTCGCAGAAGGTCGCCATTTCAGCGGGCACACCGTCGGGCGGCGGCAATCGAAACGTCGAATCGGCGCTTTCGCGACGCCGTTCCGAAGCGGTCGCCGATGCCCTCCTCGAATTGAAGGAGCAACGGCCGCCGCAGCAGCCGTCGGAATCCGGAAGCACTTCGGCCGATAATCGATCGGCATCCGACGATGTGCGCAAGCGCAACCCCAACCCCAACCCCAACCCCAACCCCATTCATCAGGCCGCTGTCAGCCCGGCAACAGTTCCTCCGACGCCGCCGCATCCGGAGCACACGGGTGGTTCGCCCGAATTAGCCGCTGCTGCCGACGAGCCGACTCGAACAGATTCTGCGACAGGGGCGTGGGTACGCGGAGAAGATGGGCGGTGGACCGTTGCGCGCGAGAACCCGACGGTGAGAACGACCGAGGGCTCGAAGAGGCGCGATCCGTTCAGCACTCGTGGCGACAAGTCGGCCATTGCTCCCGAGATGCGGCTCGAGTTGCCGAAATCGGCACTGGGTGCGAAAGAAGATTTCAGTGCGCTCAGGGCGGCACTTCGCTCCACCTCGCAGCCCGTCCGGCCTGCTTCTCAGAAAGCCGTTGGTCCAACGCACGATTCGTCAGGCACCCGAAACATCGGATCATCTACGCTGCGGGACGGCGGCGAAACGGCTGGCTCGGCGAGTAAAGTTGATGCGACCGTTGCCATGCCGACGACGCGATCCGACGACAACGAGGAACGTTCGCGCAACAACGTGAATGCGGATCGCCGGGAAGTCCCGCAGGTGAAGCAGGCGCGCGGTTTCGACAAAGTGACTCCGCCGCAACGACTGGTGACAACCGAAGGTTTCAGTCGAAATAGCTGACTGCATTCGAATCAGGAAGGAAAGTAACCATGCAAGACCATTCGATTAGCGATGAAGTGGCGGCCGAGTTGGCTCGACGACTACTGGCGGAGCTGCTATGCGTACCGCCGTCGGACATCGCGCTTGATGATCGCCTGCTGGACGAGCTCGCGATGGATTCACTCGAGGTGCTCGATCTCGCAATGCGCCTCGAAGAGCAATGGGGCATATTGCTTGACGAGAATCAGTTGAGGCGGCTGGCGACTGTGCGCGATGTCGCGACACTGTTGACGCGCGATGGGCAGCGCGGCTCGCATGCGCGTCATCAACAGGCGGCCGCATGCGAGCGTAATCCACTATGTTAACGCGAAGAAAGGAGTGACCTGAAGTGTCGGAACGAAGCAAGACGCGCGTAAGTCGCTGGAGCGCCGCGTGCGCTCGTATATTGGGCGCTGGACTCATCGGCATGCTGCTCTTCTCGGGAGCAGCGAAAGCGGATGCGATCGAGGACGCCGCGCGCCATTATCATTTGAATGCGGATCTGTTGCGCGCAATCGGCTATTACGAGTCGCATTTGAACGCAGCAGCATTTCATCGAAATAAAAATGGTTCGGTTGACATCGGCCTCATGCAAATCAATTCGATCCATCTGGCTAGTCTGCGCCGGCAGGGAATCGACGCAAATATGCTGAAGGACGCACACGTCAATGCTGATGTTGGGGCTTCCCTATTGCGTCGCCATATCGACGAGTATGGGCCGACGTGGCAAGCGGTGGGAGAGTATCACTCGCATAACGCGGTATTGCGAGTCCAGTATGCGCGCGCGATTCACGACATCTATATGGCGCGCCCATGGGCCGGAATGAAGCACGAACCGGCATTGGCGCCCCGCGACGATGAGGAACTCGTCGTTCAGGATATCGCTGCGGACTAATATTGGATCAGGCCCACGCGAACGAACTGATGAAGTGACCGTGCCTAGACTTCGCGGACAGAAGGAATTTTGTTGGTTACCTGTTGGCATTGCAGTCGCAACCATTTTCATGGCGGCCCTTTCATCACCAAGAACAATATGTTTGTCACGTGGCAGGTGCGGAGTTCTGGGTGCAAGGTGATCGGGCTTGTTTTCAATTTCCGAAACAACGCGGCAGTTGAATTGATTCTGTAAGTTAAGCAGAAGTATCGTTATATAATTTTGAATTTTTAACAAACAACGTATGCCAATCACAATGGTTTCGGCGCAATCAGTTAACTCAGTTAGAAATAGATACTACTCACGCCTCGGGATAAGTAAATGGAATAGGAGCAATGAAAGCGTCCAAGAAGATTGGAAAAATTTCGTTCGTCCGAAGGTGCCAGCTAACGCTCGTAACGCTCGAATGATTATGGCGCAGCTACGGCAAAAGGTAGATAACCATGCTTCCAAAGAATGCTTCTTGAGCGGATTGCCTACCAGTCGGAATCTGGATGTAGAATGTGATCTTCCTTTAATTTCAAGGTCTGTTGCAAGACACTTTGTCTACCAAGGAATTCATAGTAATGGAATCGAGGAATGGAGTAGATATAAACCTGGCGAAATTGCCAAGGGGGATTGCTTGACAATCTCGGAGATGGTGGCGATAGCACTATACCATCGAGGATATCCCATAGATGAAATTCAGGTAATAAAGACGTCTATTCCTGTGAAAATTCCAGCTGAGAATTTAAAAGTATATCGCGACACATCAAATCACCACGCAACAGATCGTTTATTTAAATTTGATTATCACGCTTGGATTAAGTGCTCTGGATTTGAATACGAACCACTATTCGATAGGAGGCTTGATCAATCAATGTGGATTCCTGCGTAACTCAATGCGTCCATACGGCTGGCGAGATAGGGCGTTACGCGCCAGCCGTTCTGCCTGATTCTGCGTCATCGCTTAATCGTCCTGCTTCGCCCAAAACCCGAGCGACTTTCTATCCATATCGACTTCCATATGCTTATCGAGAATCTGGTTTAGAGCTGCTAACACAATTGGACATTCACCTCGTCAGGCCGGAAGGTACGCGGCATGTCGAGAAGAAAAGTGAGCAACGCGTTATGATCGTATTTTGAGCCGTTGATCACGGAGTTTGCGCCGTCGCCCAAGGGGACGACGGCACATAGTCTATGATCGGCTTGCCCATCTCCATGGGCTCGGTTGTTCCGATGCCCGAGGTTAACAGCTCGCCGCGAAAGTAAGCAGTTGCTCATCGACCGTATGCCGACCCCGAGGGATGAAACGGACGCGCGGGCGCGGCGTAGCATGTGCGAAGCAGCGGTGACCGAGGTCGACTCTTGCTTGGTGCCTCGAGCCCGTCTAACAGTTGGACCCGCAGCCCTGCGCGCACCCCGAATTGTGACGACGGGCGAGATCGCCCGGGGCACGCTTACCAGAGTTCGATCACGAGGGTTGCTGCCGCTGCCATCGATCCGGCAGGAGGCTCTATACAGATTCTCTATCCCCGTTGCGCAGGACTTGACGTGCACAAGGACACCATCGTGGCCTGCGTGCGCTGCGTGTCGGCGCCTGAGCATCATGAAGTGCGCAGCTTCGCGAGCACCACCAGCGGCCTGCTCGCGCTGTCCGACTGACTCGCCGAGCACGCCTGCACGCATGTCGCGATGGAGGTCACGGGCGTGTACTGGAAGCCGGTGTGGCACATCCTCGAGGAGCACTTCGAATTGGTGCTGGCCAACGCGCAGCACATCCGCAACGTGCCCGGGCGCAAGACCGACGTCAACGACGCGATGTGGATCGCCGACCTGCTCGCGCATGGGCTGATTCGCTCCAGTTTCGTGCCACCGGCCGCCGCCCGGGAACTGCGCGACCTGACTCGCACGCGCAAGCAATTGGTGCGCGAAATCGCGCAGCACAGCCTGCGCATCCAGAAGATGCTCGAGGACGCGAATCTCAAGCTCGGCAGCGTGCTGTCGAACATACTCGGGCCAGCGGCCGGGCCATCCTGGCGGCGATCGTGGCCTTCACTGGGCATTTCGATATGGATACGCTGATGCCGGCTCGTCGACGATGTAGCGAGCAGATCGTCGACTGATGGCGCGGTCCGGGTGTAGCTTTGCGCAAACCATCCGACACCGAGCTGTGATCGA
>NZ_LOVS01000110.1:0-1414 GCF_001523835.1 Burkholderia sp. ABCPW 14
GCCGGGCGCGGCGTCTCGCCCGCGCGCTCGATCCAGCCGCCGCCGAGCGAACGATACAGGTCGACGAGATTCGACCAGCGTGCGAGCCGCGCGCTGATGAGCTGCTGCTGCGCCGAGTACAGATCCGTCTGCGCGGTCAGCACCGACAGGTAGCTGTCGACGCCGTTCTTGTAGCGCAAGTCCGACAGATCGTAGCGGCGCTGCTGCGCGTGCTCGTTGCGCTCGAGCGCCGCGATCTGCTGATCGTACGTGCCGCGCGCGGCGAGCCCGTCCGACACTTCGCGGAACGCGCTCTGGATCGCCTTCTCGTAGTTCGCGATCTCGATGCGCTTCTGCACATGCGCGAGATCGAGATTCGCGATGTTCTGCCCGCCCTCGAAGATCGGCAGCGCGATGCTCGGCGCGAACGACCACGCCGCCGTGCCGGCCTTGAAGAGACCGCCCAACGTCGGGCTCGCGGTGCCGAACGCGCCCGTGAGCGAGATCTTCGGGAAGAACGCCGCGCGCGCCGCGCCGATGTTCGCGTTCGCCGCGCGCAGCGTTTCTTCCGCCTGCATGATGTCCGGCCGGCGCGTCAGCAGATCGGACGGCAGCCCGGCCGGAATGTCGGTCAGCAGGTTCTGCGCGTTGAGCGGCAGGCCGGCCGGCAGATCGTCGGGCAACGGCTCGCCAACCAGCAGCACGAGCGCGTTGAGCGCCTGCGTGCGCGCCCGCGCCTGTGCCTGCTGGTTCGCGAGCGCCGTCTCGACGACCGTCTGCGCCTGCCGCAGATCGAGCTCCGAGCCGGTGCCGTTGTCGAACTGCAGCTTCGTCAGGTCGTACGACGCGCGCGCCGACTTCAGCGTGTTCTCCGTGACCTGCAGCAGGTCGTCGGTCGACAGCAGCGTCAGGTACTGGTCGGCGACGCTCGCGACGAGCGAGATCTCCGCCGCCTTGCGGGCCTGCGCGGTCGCGAAGTACTGCGCGAGCGCCTGATCCTTCAGGCTCTGCACGCGGCCGAACAGGTCGAGCTCCCACGACGCGGATACGCCGACGTTGTACGCCCGCGTGATAAGCGGCGCGCCGGTGGTGGACACGCCGGCCGGATAGCGCTGGATCGCGCCCGTGCCCGTGCCGTCGAGCGTCGGGAAGAGGCCGGCGCGCGTGATCTGATACTGCGCGCGCGAAGCCTCGACGTTCAGCACCGACACGCGCAGGTCGCGGTTGTTTTTCAGCGCGATCTCGATCAGCCGCTGCAGGCGCGGATCGACGAAGAACTCGCGCCAGCCGACATCGACGGCCGCCTGGCCGTTCGCGCTGCGCGCGCCGGACGCGGCGCCCGGCTGCGCGGCGTAGACGCCGTCGGTCGGGAACGCGCCCGACACGGGCGCGGCCGGACGCTCGTAGCGCGGCGCGAGCGTGCAGCCCGTCGCGA